>NZ_JBSPZA010000037.1:0-28612 GCF_053851535.1 Desulfoplanes sp. PS50
TCCAAGAATTTCAGTAAAATAGATCCTGGAAAAACGAAGAATCAGGGACTGCAGAAAATCCTTGTCAGAAGCGTCAAAAGGGAGACCGGGCAAGGCCGTACGGGAGATGACATGATAAACGGTCGGGGTTTCCGACATGAGAAGCCTGGGAATGCGGGGCATGGCAACCTCCGGCTCTGGAGTGGATGGATAATTCCCCGTAGCATGTATTCCGCATGAGTGCCAGCATAGTTTGCCTGTCCCTAAAGCAAACTACCTTGACAATCCCGACCCTATCATATCACCAAAGGTTCTTTTGATGATTCCCATGCGCAGCTCACGCCAAGGACATGTTCATGCATCTCGCCCCGCTCTTTGCCGTTGCCTATCTCCTCGATCTGATCCTGGGCGATCCAGAATCCTGGCCGCATCCGGTCCGGTGGATTGGCCGGATGAGCGTCTTTCTGGAAAACAAGCTCTATGCAAACTCGATGGGCGCGGGAATCCGCCACTGGTTTGTGGTCATGGGCGTGGTGTGTGCGGCCTTGTATCTTTTCAAGACGGTCGTTTCCCTAACCAGCATGCTGGGAATCCTGGCCACCATCTGGCTCATCTATGCGGCCCTGGCCACACGTTCCCTGCATGCGGCCTGCGCCCGGGTCGAGGCCGCTCTCAGCCCGAACCCCGATATTGACCTGGCCCGCAGCCGTCTTGCGTGCATCGTGGGCCGGGAGACCGCGCATCTTGACGAACAGGAGATACGCCGAGGGGTGCTTGAAACCATGGCTGAGAATCTTTCCGACGGGATCGTTGCCCCCATCTTCTACCTGACCCTGGGAGGACCGGCATTGATGATCCTCTACAAGACCGTGAACACCCTGGACAGCATGATCGGGTACACGAATAAAAAGTACATGCTCTTTGGCAGATTCGCCGCGCGAGTGGACGATGCGGCCAACTTCATCCCGGCACGGCTGACCGGGCTTTTGCTCGTCTTGAGCGCCAGACTCACGGGAAAGGACTGGAAAGGGGCCTGGAAAATCATGCTCCGGGACCACCACAAGGCCTCCAGCCCCAATGCGGGCGTGCCCGAGGCCGCCTTTGCCGGGGCCCTGGGCATCCGTTTGGGCGGAACGAGCACCTATTTCGGCACCCGGATCGACAAGCCCTTTATCGGCGATCCGCACCACGAAATCACGACGCAGGACCATGCCGGGGGAGTGCGTCTGCTCTACGCAACCTCTGTGCTGGCGGCCCTTATCTGCATAGTCTGTCTCACCTGCACCCATGCGGGCTGGTGGGGAATGGCAGGAGGCCTGCTCGGATGAACATACAAATTCCCTCGTTGCCCCTGCTCAAGCATCGGTTCCCCTTTCGCCTGGCCGTGCCCTCGTACATTCTGCCCGACGCGATCATCCCCAATGTCCGCTTTCTGGGCCCCCATTTCGATGAAATCGAACTGGTGCTTTTTGAAAGCAGATACCAGGACAATCTTCCTTCCAGACAGGAGATCCACACCCTCGCCGGACTGGGCAGGGATATGGGTCTGACCTACAATGTCCATCTTCCCATTGACGTGTATCTGGGCAGAAACCATGAGGCCCGACGAAAAAGGGACGTGGAAACCATATTCCGCTTTTACGAGGCCACCAGAGACCTTGACCCGTCCTGCTGGATTCTGCATCTGGACGTTCCGCCAGAAAAGGATCAACGCCTCCCCGGAATCGAACAGGTGGAACAATCGTTGGACGAACTTCTGGAAAAGGGCATGGACCCGACCCGTGTGGCCATAGAAAATCTGGACCATCCTCTCGACATGCTGACACCGGCAGCCCTTCCCAGGGGATTTGCCCTGTGCCAGGATCTGGGGCACCTCATGAACAAGGGACATGACCTGAAAAAGCACCTGGCAGTCCACACGGACCAAACGATCATGTTCCATGTCCACGGAATCGATGCCATCCGGGATCACAAATCCCTGTCCAACATACCCGATCACCTCTGGGAACCCATCAAGACCGGTCTTGCCGGATATACAGGCGGAGTCACCCTGGAGGTGTTCTCCCTGCAGGATCTTCTTCTCTCCTGTCCCCGCCTGGAGGAGCTCTGTCATGCATAACACCCATCCAACCATTCTGGTCACCGGCGGCTGTCGAAGCGGCAAATCGGCCTGCGCCCTTCAGCACGCAGAAGCCTACGGGCCCAAGCGGGCATACATCGCCACCGCCCGAATCTTTGACCGGGAGATGGAGGCCCGGGTCAGGCGCCATCGGGCCGAGCGTGACGTTTCGTGGACCACGATCGAGGAGGCCAACGAACTTGCCCTTGCCATCACAACGGCCCAGGACAATTGCAACGTGATTCTGGTGGACTGCATCACCCTTTGGCTGACAAACCTTCTGGAAGAGAACCTGGACGACGAGGCCATCCTCGAACGGGTGGATCTTCTCTGTCAGGTCGTGCAACTGGCCAGAATCCCGGTGATCCTGGTAACCAACGAGACCGGCTGGTCCATTGTCCCGGAAAACCCCCCTGCCAGACGGTTCCGTGATCTGGCCGGACTGGTCAATCAGCGGCTGGCGCAAACCGTCACCAAGGTGATCCTTTGCGTGGCCGGCATTCCTGTAACCATCAAGGATGCATCAAATCCGGCAATCAAGGGGGCCTCGTCATGAACGGCTTCCGGCAGACTCTGGCCTTTCTGACCATCCTCCCCGTCGGGGGAACACTGAAGCCCATGGACCATACCATGCTCGCCTGGATTCCGGTTGTGGGGCTGGTGATCGGCCTGCTCCTGGCCGGATTCGACGCATCGATCTCCCAGGTGTTTCCTCCTTTGGTATGCGGCGCATTGGACCTTGTCTTTCTCATCATCATCACCGGGGGCATCCATCTGGACGGACTCGCCGACGCGGCCGACGGCATTCTGGCCCACAGGGGCAGGGAGCGGGGCCTGGAGATCATGCGCGACAGTCGTTTGGGAACCTGGGGAGTCATCGCCCTGATTGCCGTGCTGATTCTGGATTGGTCCGCCCTGGCCACCTTGACGACACGGGATCAGACCTGGCGCTTTCTCCTCCTCGCCCCGATCTACAGCCGCACGGCCATGCTTCTGGGAGTCAGATCCCTGCCCTACGGCCGCCCCCAGGGTGGCATGGCATCCAACCTGTTCGGGACCGCGAACCCGGCCTATGCCTGGTGCGCGGGTCTGATCTGCGCCAGTGCGATCCTGCTGCCGGCAGTCACCTTTGTCACAGTCAACCTCGCCTTTGCCGTGGCGGTCTGGGGAATGATCCGGCTCTACAAAAACACCATGGGCTGCATCACCGGAGACATGATCGGTGCCCTGAACGAAATCGTCCAGGCGGCCGTGCTTCTGGCCCTGATCGTCTAGCAGACGGGCATGAAAAAGGGCGGCCCGGTCTTCTTTTCCCGGTCCGCCCGCAATATCGAACATACAAGGGGCACGGCGCGCCGTGGACTCACCCCGGAGAAATCCCGGCCTCTTCAAAGGTCTTCATCCGGGTAAACGACTTGACCGCCGCCTCCATGATGGAAAAGGCCAGGGCCGCACCCGACCCTTCGCCCAGATGCATGCCCAATTGAAGAATGGGCTCAAGCCCGAGGTAGTCGAGCATGGCCCGGTGTCCCGATTCGGCCGAGGCATGACCGGCAAAGACATATTCCATGCAGACGGGACAGAGCGTATGGGCGATGAGTGCCCCGGCCGTGGAGATGAACCCGTCGATGACCACTGGTTTTCTGTGACAGGCTGCGGCCAGGATGATTCCGGCGATCCCGCCGATCTCGAACCCCCCGACCTTGGCCAGGACATCCAGCCCGTCCGACGCATCGGGTGCATTGATGGCAATGCCCCGGCGCACAGCATCCTTTTTCCGTTCCAGCCCGGGATTGTCCACGCCCGTGCCCCGGCCGACCATGACATCCAGGGATCCCCCGGTCAGCACGGCTCCAATGGCCGATGACGGGGTGGTGTTGCCGATACCCATATCCCCGGTGGCCAGAATATCCACCCCTGCCTCATATTGGTCCGAAGCGAGTTCAAACCCGGCCATGACCGCCATGACCGCCTGATCCCGGGACATGGCCGGGCCCTTGGCCAGATTGTTGGTGCCCTTGTGGATCTTTCGGATCACGAGTCGATCCGCGTTTGCCAGGGCCAGATCATCGAGATCGGCGACAACGCCCAGATCGGCCACCATGACCCGGGCTCCGGCATGATCGGCCAGCACGTTGACCCCGGCGATGCCCTGAAGAAAGGCCCCGATCATCTGAGGGGTCACTTCCTGGGGAAAGGCACTGACCCCTTCCTCGACCACCCCGTGATCTCCGGCCATGACCAGAACCGTTTTCGAGGTGATCACCGGATGCAGGGTGGACGAGATCGCGCACAAACGCTCGGCAATATCGAGCAGATCACCCAGGGCCCGGGGCGGGATGATCAACTGGCTGGAACGTTTCCTGGCCTGTTCGAACATGAGGGTGTCTGCTGGTTTGATATCTTCAATGACTTCAGTCAGGGTACGCATGGTCATGGTCTGCCTCCTTGGGCGAAAAACCTCTCGTGTGCTGCCGTCAACAAAATGTCTCGACATTGCCGGAGAAGATGCAGCCTCCGCAAGATCGTTCCTGTCACAAATACGTCATGACGTAGCACGTATATATCCGACAACCAGTATCTTTCAAAAACAACCCGTCTATGCATTATCAACCAAACACGCAAGATTCCAGGACCGAACAGCCTGAAGGAAAAACAACGCCCTTCGAACGCGGACATGCTCACCCCTTGCCGATGCGGACGGGACGCCCTCGCTTTCGAGGGAAACAGATCATCCCGATCCTGGTATTCGGGTCCATCATCCTCGTGCTGATCGCCCTGATCCGGCTCGATCCCGACCATGCCGGGATCACCCGGGAACATCTGCAGACCGGACTTGTCATCCCCCTGGTCCGGCTTCTCATCTATCTGGGGATCGGACTCTTTGCAGGCCAGGCCATGGAAAGCCTGGGATGGGCACACAAACTGGCCCTGCCCGCCAGGCCGATCATGCGTCGTTTCGGACTCAAGGATGAAAGCTCGACCGCCTTTGTGACCGCCTTTGCCTCCAACCTGGCCGCCAATACCCTGCTTGCGGGATACCACAAGGAAGGACGTATCACCAAAAGAGAGATGACCCTGACCTACCTGGTCAACACCGGGCTCCCGGTCTTTCTGGTCCATCTTCCAACCACCTTTTTCATCATCGCCCCCCTGGTCAAGACCGCAGGCCTCATCTACCTGGGAATCTGCCTGACCGCTGCCGGACTCAAGAGCCTGCTCGTGCTTGTCTATTGCCGGATAACCCTGGGCAACAACCCCTCACGGCCCGCCGAACCACCCGAAGACAGAGAAGCAACATCAACCACCCCCTCCCGCAGCAGAGGTTTTGTAACGATTTTCAAAAAACGCTTTACCCGCATTGTTCTTTACACGATCCCGATCTACATCATCGTTTTTCTGCTCAACCATCTGGGATTTTTTGAATACCTGCGTACCGGTCTGGCACACGCCCTGTCCCTGAACTTTTTTCCCGTGGAGAGCGCCAGCGTAGTCATCGTCACCCTGGCCGCGGAATTCACCTCCGGTGCGGCCGCGGCAGGTGCGCTTCTGGACGGTGGGGTGCTGAGCGTCAAACAGACGGTCCTGGCCCTGATCATCGGGACCATAGCCGCCACCCCCATCCGGGCCCTGCGCCACCAGCTTCCCGCCCAGGCCGGCATCTTCTCCCCTTCCCTGGCCCTGAAACAGCTCTGCCTGAGCCAGCTTTTGCGTATCGGAACAATCATTGTTGTGGCGCTGCCCTATCTGGCATGGGCGTGACGAGTGCAGGATAATCCCCTGTACCGTCCACGACAGATTTGTTCTCATCCACCCGTCTGAAGAGCATGACCGGCTCACCCCGTCCGGACCGGATTGACTGTCTGACCGAGCCAGGCATCGTTCATCACGTCGTTGCCCGACATCTTTCAGAAACATCCAGCCGGTATCGAACAACGACGTGATGGTACGAGGCCGGCAAGGGAGTTTCAATCCGGTCCGGACGGGGTGAGCCTGTCATGCATACACATCAGTCCTGGATCATGTCCCTGCCCGCTTGACGCTCCAGCCCTTCTGAAATACTCGAGAGATCAGCTGGGTGAAAAACACCTTGCTGCTCTGTCCGGATACGGACACCTAGCCCTCCGTACAGGAGGTCCCAGGAACTTTGCAGCAGCAAAAAAATGGGCGCCTGCCGCCCAAGAACGGAATCCCGTGCAAATCGGGAGCGGACCCGCCGCCGTGATTCTCCCCCTAATCTCTGACTCCCTGCGTGCCACTGGGACACCCCCGGGAAGGCCGAGTCAGAGAGGAGAAGAGCCGGAAGACCCGCCCAGCCATGGCCATTTGCGTCTTCTTTTCCAGTAACGGGGCTTTGCTTGGAAAAGATCCCAGGGGATTTTCAAAAAACCTCTCCGTGCGCCATTGCCCAGGGAGAGGTTTTTTTTATTCCCGCACACAAGCCCGATCTTTCCCATGGAGGCAAGATCATGTCCCAGAGTATCACACGCGTTCTGTTCATTGCGGTCTGTCTGCTCGTTCTGCAGGCCGGTCAGCTCCTGGCCCACGGCCACCACCAACCCCGGCCCGAAAAAAAGGGCATCCTCCTGGTCGCCTTTGGAACGACGGTTCCCGAGGCCGCAACCGTATTCAAGACGATCGACACCCGGGTCAAAAAAACCTTTCCCGGGGTGGAGGTCCGCTGGGCCTACACCTCAAAGATCATCCGCCACAAACTGGCCAAGGAAGGCACGCACATCGACTCCCCGGCCGAGGGACTGGCCAAAATGATGGACGATGACTTCACCCATGTGGCGGTTCAGTCCCTGCACACCATTCCCGGCAAGGAATACACCGGATTGAAAACCACGGCCCAACGGTTCGAGGCTATGCCCAAGGGGATCCAAACCGTGTTCGTGGGCACCCCGCTGCTCTATTCCCCGGAAGACGTGGAAAAGGCGGTCAAAATCATGGCTGCGCAGTTTCCCAAAGAGCGCAAAGCCGACGAGGCCATCGTGCTCATGGGCCACGGCACCCCGCACGCGGCAAATATCTACTACCCCGCCCTGCAGTATTATTTTTCCAGGATGGATCCCAATGTCTTCGTGGGAACCGTTGAAGGCAGCCCGACCCTGGATGATGTGCTGAGCGGGCTGAAACAGCGCGGGATCACAAAGGCTTATCTGTTGCCCCTGATGTCCGTGGCCGGGGATCACGCCCGCAACGACATGGCCGGTGACGAGGACGATTCCTGGAAATCCGTGCTCACAGGGGCCGGGATCACCTGCGTCCCCGTGCTCAAGGGAACGGGCGAATACGACGCCATCGTGGATCTCTGGATCGATCACCTCAAGGTCGCCATGGCCCATCTGTAATAAGCCGTTGCGCAAGGTCGGGGCATCCCTTCCGGACGCCTTGGGAAACAATTCCCCCCGTAGGGGCACGGCGTGCCGTGCCTCGTTTTTCCGCACCCCGGGAGGTGCGGAAAAACATTCTTTACAAACCGTTGGTCCTCCTTTGATCTTGGCATGCAAATGCAGAGTATTCCAGGATACCAACACGGGCACGGCGCGCCGTGCCCCTACAGGTTGATTACCTTTTACCCGCCACGTCCCGGGACGAACCCCATGCCCACCGAATCACCCACCATCAGGCGCAAAGGCCCCAGATTACGTCATTCGGTGATCATCCTGATTGCCGTCCTTGCCGGATCGATTCTTGCCGCCTGCCTGTTCGGCCCCATGGACATTCCGGCGAACAAGGTCATGTCCATCCTGTGGACCCGGGTCCTGGAAGTGATCGGTGCGCGCGACCTGTCCGGAGATCCCTCCTGGGAGGTGGTCGTTCTGGACATCCGCCTCAGCCGGATCGTACTTTCCTGTCTGGTGGGCGCGTGCATGGGCGTGGCCGGTACCGTGTTTCAGGGACTTTTGCGCAATCCCCTGGCCGACCCCTTCACCCTGGGGGTTTCCAGCGGTGCGGCCTTCGGGGCCACCCTGGTCATCTATCTGGGGATTTCACGGACCGTGTTCGGTTTGAGCCTGCTTCCCCTGGCCGGGCTGGCCGGTTCCCTGGGGGCCCTGGTGGTGGTCATCGGACTGGGTCGGATCAACGGGGAACTCCGCCGCGAAACCCTGATTCTGGCCGGGATCGTGGTGGCTACCTTTCTGGCCGCGCTCATCTCCCTGCTCAAGGCCCTGGACGAGGAGGCGGTCAGCGCCATGGTCTTCTGGATCATGGGCAGTTTCCAAGGTCGGGGCTGGAACCATGTGGGACTGCTCATTCCCTACATGGTCCTGGGGCTTGTGCTTGTTTTTCGCTACTCCCGGGAACTGGACATCCTCTGTCTGGGAGATCTTCAGGCCCACCACCTGGGCGTTGACGTGGAACGGGTCCGGATCATGCTCCTTCTGGGAGCCAGCCTGATGACCGGGGCGGCCGTGGCCGTTTCCGGAATCATCGGGTTCGTCGGGCTGGTGGTTCCCCATTTCATCCGGTTGCTCCAGGGATCGGAACACCGACCTCTGCTGATCATGTCCGGACTGGGCGGGGGGCTGCTCCTGCTCTGGTCGGATGTCCTGGCCAAAAACCTTCTGCCCGGAGGCGTGGAACTTCCCGTGGGCGTGATCACCGCACTTTTGGGGGGACCGTTCTTCTGCCTCCTTCTCAAGGGCAAGGGGCATGGAGGCTTCTCATGATCCGGGCATATGACCTCTCCTGCGGCTATGGGGAACATCCGGTTCTCGCAGGGATCGATCTGCACATAAGCAGGGGCGAAATGGTCGGCATCCTCGGCCCCAACGGCAGCGGCAAGACCACCCTGATCCGGGCCATTTCCGGAACCCTGCCCCTGACAACGGGCCGGGTGCGGGTGGACGGTCACCCCCTCCAGGAACTTGGTCCCAGACAGCGGGCCCGGATCATGGCCTGCATTCCCCAGAAGCTGGAATCGATCTTTGACATGCGGGTCGCCTCCCTGGTGCGCATGGGCCGCTATCCCTACGTGACCTTTTTTCACGGATACGGCCCGGCAGATGACCAGGCCGTGACCTGGGCCCTGGAAAAAACCCGCGCCCTGCATCTGACCGACCGGTTCGCCAACGAACTCTCCGGCGGGGAATTGCAGCGGGTGCTCATCGCCCGGGCCCTGGCCCAGCAATGCCCGCTGCTCATCCTGGACGAGGCTGCATCGGGTCTCGATGTCGGGGCCCAGACCGAAATCCACGATCTGCTCAAGGGGCTGAACGCCGAGGGCATGACCATTGTCAGCGTGATCCACAACCTGAACCTGGCCGCCCTGTACTGCGACCGCCTCGTCTTTCTCCAACAGGGACGCATCGTGCTTGACGGACCCGTGGACGAGGTGTTCACCCAAACCCATCTTTCAAGGATCTATCATGCCGACCTCACGGTCTTTTCCCATCCGGTCATGGGCATTCCCCAATGCCTGCCCCTGCCGGGTCATGGGCTTCGTCCTTGTGATCCTCGGTAGCCTGCTCCCGGTGCAGGCTGCCGCCGTGACCATAACCGACGATTTCGGCACGACCATCACCCTGGAGCAGCCGGCCCGGCAGATCATCTGTCTGTACGGAGCCCTGAACGAGATCCTCGTGGACATGGGCCTTGCCCATAGGATCGTTGCCCGAACAAAAGCGGACACCTTCTGCCCGGCCCTTGCGGACAAACCCTCCATCGGCACGCACATGCGCCCCAATGTGGAGATGGTCGTGGGACTCAAGCCCGACCTGGTCCTGCAGATGGCCGGGAGCAAAGGGGAGAGCGAACCCGTAAACGCCATCGCTGCCCAGGGCATTCCCACGGCATGTTTCCGGGTCCAGACCATGGACGACCTCTATGCGCTGATCGACCGGCTGGGGGTGATCACCGGCGCCAGGGACCAGGCCGACCGCATGACCGCGACCATGCGCGATCGGCTGGAGCGGGTGCACAAGCGGCTGGGGCCCGATCCCAAACGGCCAAGGGTCTTTTTCGAGGTCCGCTATCCCAATCTCCTGACCGCGGGCCGGGCCTCCATTGTCTCCGAGATCATCCACCTGGCCGGAGGAACCAACTGCGTTTTTCTGAACAAGAAACTGGTCCGCCTCTCGGAAGAGGAGCTGGTCGGCCTGAACCCCGAGGTCTATCTGGTCCAGAAAGGCCCCATGAACCCCAACCCGGTCCCGGTTTCCCAGCGTTCCCATTTCAGGACCATCCAGGCGGTGCGCTCGGGTGCCGTCCTCGAGGTGGACGAACACCTCTTTTCCCGGCCCGGCCCACGAACGGTCGACGCCGTTGAAATGCTGGCGGATATTCTGCACCCGGGGGAATAAGGCGGGTATGTGGACGAACACGGACAGGCACGGACTGCGGCACGGACGTTATGACGGATGAGAATGGCTGGTTCGCCCCGTTTGGGTCGGTTTGACTGTCTGACCGAGCCAGGCATCGTTCATCAAGCCGTTGTCCGGCATCTTGCCGGAACGCCTCGCCGGTGTTGAGCAACGGCTTGATGGTACGAGGCCGGCAAGGGAGTTTCAAACCGGCCCAAACGGGGCGAGCCGGCCATTCCACTCCAACTACTTGGATGAAACAGATTTGTCCTGCAGTCTGAATCCGCTTCCCTGTTTGTTGCGGACAACCTTTTTGCTCGAGACATATCCATGAACGAATCAGGAACATTATACGGCATAGGCGTGGGCCCGGGCGATCCCGACCTGCTGACCCTGGCGGCCATCAAACGGCTGGCCCTGGTGGACGTGGTCCTGGCCGCCTCGTCTTCCAAAAACGAATACTCCCTGGCCCAATCCATTGCCGAGCCCCATTTGCCTGAAACAGTGCACATCAAACGGCTCAAATTCCCCATGACCAGGGACCGGGACGCGCTTTCCCGGGCCTGGGAGGAAAATACGGGCATAGCAATCGAGCTTCTGGACCAGGGGAAAAATCTTGCCTTCCTGACCCTGGGCGATCCCATGATCTATTCCACCTTCGGCTACCTGCTCAGGGGGGTCCAGCGGGTCCGCCCGGCAGTCCCGGTGGAGATCATCCCCGGGATCACCTCCTTTCAGGCGGCCGCCGCCAGGACGCAGACCGTGCTCACCGAGTCCGGAGAGAACCTGGTCATCTTTTCCGGGGTGGGGGACGAAAAACAACTCGCCCGGACCCTGGACATGGCCGATACCGGGGTCATCCTCAAGGCCTACAAAAATTTCGATGCCCTGAAGCAGATCATCACCCGCCACGACCGGAACAAGCAGACCGTGTTCGTATCCCGTCTGGGCCACCATGACGAGCGGATCACCCGCGACCTGGACGAGATCACCGAGCACCCCCATTATCTGTCCCTGCTTCTGGTCAAACGCTAGAGGGTATCCTGTGACAACCGTTCATCCCTCTGCCAGGGCCTTTATGATCGCCGGAACCCGCAGCGGCTGCGGCAAGACCTCTGTGAGCCTGGGGCTCATGGCGGCCATGGCCGAGGCGGGCATCCGCGTCCAGCCCTACAAGGCGGGACCCGATTTCATCGATCCCGGCCACCACCAGGCCGTCACCGGCGTGCCCAGCCACAACCTGGACGGATGGATGCTTGATCCCGAAACGGTTCGGAACATCTTTGCCCGCCATCTGCACGGCAGCGATGTGGGCATTGTGGAAGGGGCCATGGGACTTTTTGACGGGTTTTCAGGCACCACGGAACAGGGATCGGCCGGACAGCTGGCCAAAATCCTGGACATTCCCGTCATCCTGGTGGTGGACGCCAGGGGCATGGGACGATCCGCAGCCGCCGAGGTCAAAGGCTATGTGACCTTTGATCCGGACATCACTTTTGCCGGAATCATCTTCAACAACGTGGCCAGTCCCCGGCATGAAGCCCTGCTCAAAGAGGCCATGGCAAAAAATCTGAACATCCCTGTACTCGGCTGTCTGCCCAGAAATGATGCCCTGAACGTTCCCTCCCGGCACCTGGGGCTGGTCATGGCCCATGAGTTGGACACCGAACAAAGAACCCGGACCATGCTCCAGTGGATCAATTCGGCCATGAATGTCCGGGAAATGATCACCCATCTTCCGGCCATTGCCCTCGTGCCCTCCCGGAAAACAATCCCGCCCAAAACAGCCAGAATCCGTTTGGGAGTGGCCATGGACCAGGCCTTTTGTTTTTATTACCGGGAAAATCTGCGCGCATTGGAACAGGCAGGTGCCGAACTCGTCTTTTTTTCGCCCATGGGAGACCAGGACCTTCCCGGCCCGCTCCACGGCCTCTATCTGGGAGGGGGCTACCCGGAGCTCTTCGCCCGACCCCTGGCGGCAAACCGTTCCATGCGTCAGGCCATCAAATCCTTTGCCCGGGCCGGCCATCCCATCTATGCCGAATGCGGGGGGTTCATGTATCTCATGAACGGTCTGCAGGACAGAGCAGGAAACCGCCACGAGATGGTCGGGATCTTTGACTGCGAATGCGCCCTGCAGGCCAGGTTCGCTGCCCTGGGCTACAGGGAGGTCGTCACCAGGGCATCTTCCCTCCTGGGTCCGGCCGGCTCCCGGTTCAGGGGCCATGAATTCCATTATTCCCGATTGCTTGGAAACGGTTGTCCCCAAGAGGGGATCTACGCGACCACGGACCGCAAGGGCGCGTATCCCGCTGGAAAAGGGGTGGTCAGATACAACACCCTGGGCTCGTACATCCATCTGCATTTTTGCTCCAATCCGGAACTGGCACCCTCCTTTGTCCGGGCCTGCGCGGGAGAACCGCTCGCATGAACAGAGCACTCAGACACGGATACACCACGGGAAGTGCGGCCACGGCAGCGGCCCACGCCGGGCTGATCCATCTGCTCTCGGGAAAGTCTCCGGAATCGGTGACCATTCTCACCCCGCAGGAAGAAATCATCACCATCCCCGTGCATGCCTATGCACGGGAGCACGACGGTGTCAGGGTCACCGTGATCAAGGACGGGGGAGACGATCCCGACGTCACCCACGAGACCCCCATCGAATGTCTGATCTCTCTGGAAACGAACGTCCCGGCCACCGAGGTGCTCATCCAGGGGGGCAGAGGCGTCGGCCGGGTGACCCGGCCGGGCCTGCCCGTTCCCGTGGGCGAACCGGCCATCAATCCGGCCCCCCGGGCACAGATCGAACGAACCGTGCGCGACCTGCTCGACCAGAAAGGGATCACGGCCCGGGTACGGGTCCTGGTGGAGGTTCCCCAGGGAGAACAGCTGGCCTCAAAGACCCTCAACCCCCGTCTGGGCATAGAGGGAGGCATCTCCATCCTGGGCACCCGGGGCACGGTAAAACCCTTCAGCAACGAGGCCTATCTGGCGACCATCGACCAATGCCTGCGCAGTATACGCGTTATGGGCGAAAACCGGGTCGGCTTCACCACCGGGGGGCGCAGCGAACGGCTTTTGCAGGCCCTGCTGCCCGCATGGCCCGGGGAATGTTTCGTCACTGTGGCGGACTTTTTTGAACCCTCCATGGCCATGGCCGCGGACCAGGGAGTGACCCATGTGGTCTGGGGGGTCTTTTTCGGCAAGCTGGTCAAACAGGCCCTGGGCCTTCCGAGCACCCACGCCAAAAACGCGGCCATCGACTTTGAGGTTCTGGCCTCCTGGTGGGGGGATCTGGGGCTCTCTCCGTCAATTGGAGAAAAAATCGCCCAGGCCAATACGGCCCTGCACATCCAGGAGATCATCCGTCACGATCCGGACCATGGCCGCTACTACGAACGTCTCATCCGCACGGCCCGGGGCCACGCCCTGCAATTTAGCAGCTCCCGTATGGAAGTGGACTACTGTCTCTTTGATTTCAACGGGGATCTCCTCGCCTCGACCCTGAAACGGAAACCATCATGATCCATGTCATCGGACTGGGGCTGTGCTCCGACCATATTTCTCCCTCCGCCAGGCAGCTGATCGATAGCGCGGACATCCTGACCGGGGGCGAACGCCAATTGGCCATGTTCCCCCATGCCCGGGGGACCAGACACCCCCTTGTCCCGAACCTGGACCAGACCATGGAGCTGCTGGACCGGGAAGATCGAACAGGGGCATGCGTCGTGGTCCTGGCCGACGGGGACCCGATGACCTTTGGGATCGGAACCACCCTGGTGCGCAGGCTGGGCAGGGACCGGGTCCATGTTCTGCCGAACGTCTCCGCCCCCCAGACAGCGGCCGCGCGGCTGGGCAGGGGGCTTGGCGATCTGCATCTGGTCTCCCTGCACGGGCGAAACGACTGGGCACCCCTGTTCGCCTCCCTGACCCACCATCCCCTGACCGGAATCTTTACCGACATCAATAATTCTCCGGCTCGCATCGCCCGAGCCTGCATGGATCAGGGCATGGGCCATGCCGATGTAAGCCCCTGCATTTTCTATCTCTTTGAAAATCTGGACGCCTCCCAGGAACAATATGCCCGGCTCACCCTGGAGGAGGCCGCAACCAGGGAAAGCGCCTCCCTCTCTTTTGTGATCATCGAACAACCGGATTTTCATCCTCCCCGATTCGGCCGGCCGGACAGCGCGTTTGTCCACGAGCGAGGACTGATCACCAAATCCGTGGTCCGCGCCGCAGGGATAGCCGCTCTCGGACTCGAGCCCGACTCCCTTCTCTGGGATCTGGGGGCGGGGTGCGGGTCCGTTTCCATCGAGGCGGCAACCCTGCTGCAACAGGGCAGTGTCTTTGCCGTGGAGGCAAAACCCCATCGCGTGGCCATGATCCGGGAAAACATCCGCAAAAATCGAACCTGGCTGGTAAAACCGGTCCAGGGCGAAATGCCGGAGGCCCTCGCCGATCTGCCCGACCCGGACCGCATCTTCATAGGCGGCGGGGCCCGGGACCCCCGGGTTCTCACGACCGGACTCGCCCGGCTCAAACCCGGGGGACGACTGGTGATCCACGCCATTTTGCTGGAAACCCTGGAGACCGTGCGCACCACCCTTAATGATCACGGCCTGACCTGGTCCCTGACCCAGCTCGCAGGCAGCCTGTCCGATCCCGTGGCCGGGGCGACCCGGCTCAAACCCTTGAACCCGGTATTTATCATCATGGCTGACAAACCGGAGCACGCATGAGCCGTCCTGAATCGAACCGATGCAAACAAAACCGTTTTGAACCTAAGGTCTATTTCATAGGTGCCGGTCCCGGCGATCCCGAACTGATCACGGTCAAGGGACAGAAAATCATCAAAGCGGCCGGTCTGGTTCTGTTTACCGGCTCCCTGGTGCCTCGAGAAGTGATCGACGCGGCAGATCCCGGGGCCGAAATCGTTGATTCGGCCCCGCTGACCCTGGAGCAAACCAACGATCTCCTGGTGCGCATGGTACGCGCCGGAAAGATCGCAGCCCGGGTGCATACGGGCGATCCGGCCCTGTTCGGGGCTGTCCAGGAACAGATAGACCTTCTGGATGCAGCGGGAATCGATCACGAAATTATTCCCGGGGTCACAGCCGCCTTTGCCGCAGCCGCAGCCGCCAAGGTCTCCTTCACCGCTCCAGGCGGGACCCAGAGCCTCATTCTGACCCGCATGGCCGGACGCACCCCGGTTCCGGACACAGAGGCCATCCGACACATGGCCGCCCACGGCTCTTCCCTGGCCGTCTACCTTTCCGCAGACAAACACGAAGCCCTGGAAAAGGAATTGCTGGAGGCCGGACTCTCCCCCGAGACAACCATCATCATCGGCACAATGGTCGGCCATCCCCAGGAACAGATCATCCGCACCCGCCTGAAAGATCTGAGCCGCACGGCGCAGGCAAACGGGCTGATCCGTCAGGCTGTTTTCCTGATCCTTCCGTCGGAAAACCGGGATCAGGAACGATCGAAATTGTACGATCCCTCTTTTGCCCACGGATATCGCAGCAGCGGGGACCAATGAACAGATCCTGCGCCATCTACGTGCTGACACGCCAGGGGCTCACCCTGGGCAACCGCCTGGCCCGCAGCCTGGACGGGGATCTGTACGCCCCCGCACGGATGGCCGAGGATGCTCGCATCCGGGGATTTAATTCCCTGCCCGCCCTGGTGGCCCGCATTTTCCATGACTATGACGCCCATATCTTCCTGGCCGCCGCAGGCATTGCCGTACGCACCATCGCCCCCCATCTGGAAAACAAAACCCGAGACCCGGCAGTCGTCGTTCTGGATCACAAGGGGACCCATATCATCAGCCTGCTTGCCGGCCATCTGGGCGGTGCCAACGAAGTGGCGAGAAAGGTCGCCGAACTGACCGGCGGAACCCCGGTGATCACCACGGCCACGGATACCGAGAACGTTCCGGCCATAGACACGCTGGCGGCCAGAAACGAACTGGTCATCGCCAACCCTGAACGGATCAAGGTGATCAACGCAGCCCTGGCTGAAGGACGTCCCGTGCTAGTGGATGATCCGGAAAACAGACTGCATGCTGCAACGAACCCGGAACTGACCCCCTGGTTCATCCCTGCCGGCAACGAAAACAGTCACGGTCAGGACACGCCCCTGGTCCGGGTGACCTGGCGGATGACGGATGACGATCAGACGCTCATCCTCCAGCCCAGGGTGCTCGTGGCCGGCATCGGATGCCGCAAGGGCACGAACCGGGAGGAAATCATGACCGCCATCACCCGGGTTTTTTCCCAGCACCGGTTGGCCCTGGGCAGCCTGGCCGCACTGGCCAGCATCGACATCAAAGCGCAGGAAAAGGGGATGGTTGAGGCAGCCCGGGCCTTGGACGTCCCCCTTGTCTTTTATTCGGCCGACGAGCTCCAGGGCATCACCATCCCCACCCCGTCCTCCATGGTCAAAAAACATATCGGAGTTGAAAGCGTATGCGAAGCAGCAGCCCTGAAACAAAGCGGACAAACCAGCCTTCTTGTGCCCAAGCAGATCACGGGACGAACAACGCTGGCCATCGCCCTGGCACCCTGACCGTGGTGGGGCTGGGCCCCGGCGATGTCTCCCTGCTGGCCCCCATGGCCAGGCACGCCATGGAAACAAGCGATCTCATCGTGGGCTATACCGGGTATATCAAACTCCTTCCCCACGACCTGACAACGGGCAGGGACGTCATGGCCACGGGCATGCGTCACGAACTGGACCGGGCCAGAATGGCGGTTACGGCCTGCCAAAGCGGCAGAAACACGGTAGTGGTCTCCAGCGGTGACGCGGGCGTCTACGGCATGGCCGGTCTCATCCTGGAATATCTGGAAAAGACAGACCTGCTGGACACCGTGCCCTGCACCATCGTCCCGGGCATCCCGGCCCTGTGCGCGGCGGCCGCACTTCTCGGCGCCCCGCTCATGCACGATTTCGCCTCCATCTCCCTAAGCGACCTGCTCACCCCCTGGGAGCTCATTCTCAAACGGATCGAGGCCGCGGCCTCTGCGGATTTCGCCATCATTCTGTACAACCCCAAGTCCAAACGGCGCACCGACCAGCTCGAAACCGCACTGAACATCATCGAGCGCCACCAGGGCGATCAGCTGGCTGTGGGCAGCGTGCGCAAGGCCTTTCGCGAGGGTCAGGAGATCAAGGTAGCCAGGCTCGGGGATTTCGACGTGGAAGCCGTTGACATGACCACCATCGTTCTGGTGGGCAATTCACAGACACGGATTGCAGGCGAGAAGATGATCACGCCGCGAGGGTATTTCAATAAATATGATCTGGAGAAGGGGGAGAGGAAGGAGTAAAAGGGGGCAGTGCGCAGTGCGCAGGAAAGGCAGTGAGACGACTACAAAATCCAACTCCAAAGATAATATTTTTTCATGACGCTACAGTCGAGCGGATCCCGACAAATGTGTTCTCATCCAGGCGTCTGGAGTATCGTGGCTGGTTTGCCCCGTTGCGGGTGGTTTGACTGTCTGACCGAGCCAGGCATCGTTCATCAAGCCGGTGTTCAACAAAAACAGGATGTCCTGACGATGCCAAAGGACGGCTTGATGGTACGAGGCCCGCGAGGGAGTTTCAAACCGCGCGCAACGGGGCAAACCAGCCATGAGAAAAATCAGCCCTGTTGACCCGGATGACCCGATTGGACGGTGGGGACTGATCGGATGTAGGAGGTACAGGCCTCGACCAGGGCGCGGTTCTCCTTCCCGCATCTGACCTGCAGCCGGATATATCCCCTGGGCATGCCCGGGATGGTGTCGCAGTTGCGCACCAGGATGCCGCGCGTAAGAAGATATGTCTGCAGCTGGACCACATCCCGGCCCGCCTGAAGTTTGGCCAGGACAAAATTGAGATCTGATGACAGGATGTTCACAAAGAGCCCGGTTTTCGTCAGATCCGCAACAAATGCTTCCCGAAGAGCAGGCATCATTCGCCTGCGTTCACGATACGCGTCACGGTTTGCAAGAAAGGCCAGCCCGGCCAGTTCGGCAAACCGGCTCACAGTCCACGGGGCCCTGCACCCCTTGAGGGTGTCGACGATTTGCTGCGGGGCCAGAAGATAGCCCAGGCGGATGCCCGTGCAATAATAGGCCTTGGTGAAACTCTGCAGGGAAATGACGCTGGTTCCCCGGGGCACCACGGACCGATACCTGTGCACGTCCTGTTGGTCATAGGCCGGGGTCCCGTACAGAAACTCTCGATAGGTATTGTCGATGAGGATATGTTTGCGGTTAACGCTGCCGAGCAGGACATCCAGATCCTTGTACACGGCAGTGGTGGGGTTGTTGGGCACACACAGGATGAGCATGTCCCCGGATATCCGGGTCAGCCTGTCCATGTCTTCCCGGGTCAGGGCAAAACCGCCGGCTTCGTCCAGCAGATAGAGCTCATGCTCGATGCCCAGATTCTCGCAGGCCCTGGCGTATTCGGAAAACACCGGGCCCACAATGACCACCTTTGTAGGTTTCAAGGCCTGCAGACAGAGAAAAATCAGCTCTGAAGAGCCGTTGCCCACCAGAACCTCCCCTGCATCCACACCCTCCATTCCCGCCAGCGCCTCCACCAATTCCCTGCACCCGTCATCGGGATAGTATGCATAGGGATAGTCAATGGAACGGACAATACCTTCGGTCAGATCCGCGACCAGGGAGTCGGCGTTGGAGCTGAAATCAAGCAGATCATCCGGGCACCTGCCTGTGGCCCGGGATGCAGCCAGAATCTCTCCGCCGTGGGAGGACGGCCTAGGCATTGCGGTTTTCCAGAAGACAATGGGCCAGCTGGTTGATGACACAGGCCGCCAGGGCCGAGCCCCCCTTTCTGCCCCGGATGGTGATAAAGGGAACAATATCCTGGGCAATGAGCAGTTCCTTGGATTCGGCGGCGTTCACAAACCCCACGGGCATGCCCACGATAAGCGCAGGCCGGGCCCTGCCCGCCTCGACCAGCTCCAGAAGACGGATCAGCGCGGTGGGGGCGTTGCCGATGACATAGATGCTTTCGGCACCCAGTCCGTGATCCTCAAGTGCCAGATCCACACAAGCCCGGGTGCGGGTCGTCCGGTTTTTTCCGGCCAGATCCTCCACCCGGGGATCGTCCAAAAGGCAGCGCACCTCGCACCCCAGAGGCGTCATCCTTCGCAGGGGAATGCCCATTCGGGCCATCTGGGTATCGGTGTACAGCACCCCGCCCTTTTCCAGAACCGACATCCCCGCATCCACCGCCCCGGGTGAAAACATGATATGGTTTAACAGATCAAAATCAGCCGTGGTATGCACCATGCGCCGGGCAATGAGCCATTCCAGTCCCAAAAAGGGTTTATCCGGTACCTCGGAATCGATGATGGCCATGGACGCATTTTCGATCTGATCCGGGGCGCATGTTCGTAGAAGTATGTCGGTCATTTTCTTGATTCTCCAATGCACAAACGTATTGTACAACAATTGGTCCCGATTCAGGCAGCGATGCTGAAAGCATGTCTCCATCGGATTCGGCCTGCGCCATCTGCCCCTGATTCCTGGCAATCCGTCAACACATTGCCGAGCAGACGCTCGGCGATCCCAGGAACAAACGGATTCTCACGGTGCGTTGCCGCACCGGATCGACAGCTTACCCCAGCAGACCTTGAACCCTGTCCCAATCCAGATGCTTGACTACGGCACGGGCCAGCCGGTCCAGACCTTTCTCCACGTTATAGGCAACCTGCACCGCTTTTTTGGGCGCAAGCCCCCTGGCTACCCGCAACCCGTCCAGCACATGCCGTCGGAACGCGTCGGCATCGAACAGCCCGTGGACATAGGCCCCCCAGACATTTCCCCGAAGGTCGGCCAGTCCGACCACATCGGAACTCCCCGAAAAAACCGGCTCACTTTTGTCCCGATCCAGGATGCGGGTCCTCCCATGGTGGATTTCATAGCCTGAAACAGACAGCCCGGAAGGGATGTGCGTCACCCTGGAGCGATGCAGCGTCTTCTCCTGCCCAAGCTCCGTGACCATGGGAAGAAGTCCCAGTCCCGGGGCCTGGTTACAACCCGACTCCACCCCCAGGGGATCACTGATCACCTCCCCCAGCATCTGAAATCCCGCACAGATTCCCACCAACGTGCCCCCGGCTGCCGCAAATTCCCGAATGGCCCCGGCCAGGCCGGTCTGTCTGAGGGCGGCCAGATCCGCCAGGGTGCTCTTGCTCCCGGGCAGGATCAGGCAGTCAGGACGTCTGCCGCGCAGCTCCTCGGGAGTGCGCACAAGGCGCATGCGCACATCGGGTTCCAGGGCCAAGGCGTCAAAATCCGTGAAATTGGAGATATGGGGCAGGTCGATGCAAGCAATGTCCAGGCATAGCTGATCCTTCCCCCCCTGATGCTCGAACCCGGACTCCCTGAAGGTGACCGAATCCTCTTCCGGCAGTCCCAGGTCGGAAAGATAGGGCAGCACCCCGAAAAAGGGCTTGCCCGTCTTTGTGGCGGTATAGGTCAGGGCGTCATCAAGAAGCGAGGCATCCCCCCTGAATTTATTGAGGATGAATCCCGCGGTGAGCTCCCTCTCCCACTCCTCAAGGCAGGCCATGGTCCCGATGAGGGAGGCAAAGGCCCCGCCCCGGTCGATATCCGCAACAATGAGCACGGGACTTTTGGCATACCGGGCCATGCGCATGTTCACGATGTCGTGTTTCTTGAGATTGATCTCCGCGGGACTGCCCGCCCCTTCCAGAATCACCACATCGAACTCGCGGGCCAGACGATCATAGCTCTCTTTGACCGTGTCAAAAAGCGAGCTCTTGTACGCGAAATAGGTCCGCGCCTCCATGGAGGCCACGGGTTTTCCCATGACAATGACCTGGGACCCGGTCTGGGTGTTGGGCTTTAAAAGAACCGGGTTCATCTCCGCCATGGGCTCCAGCCCGCAGGCCTGGGCCTGCAGCGCCTGGGCCCGGCCGATCTCCTCCCCGGACAGGGTCACGTAGGAATTGAGGGACATGTTCTGGGCCTTGAACGGGGCCACGCGCACCCCCTGGTTGCGCAGGGCGCGACAGATCCCGGCCACGAGTAAACTCTTTCCGGCATTGGAACAGGTCCCCTGGATCATCAGGGAGGCAGCTCGAGTGGTCATGGCTATCCGCAGAGTAAGGGTTCAGATGAGGGGGTACACAATTCCCGCCTCGAAAACGGTTCTCTACGTCCGGGGCGGGTGCCCTGTCCAGGCGGGCATGGTCCCGGAACAATCCCTGAATCAGGGCTGCGCATTGTGCTTGGAGCACAAGAAGGATAGGTGCAGGCCATGGAGAACATCCGCTGCCATACCCTCGTGCAGAACAATCCCGAATGTGTTGTGCTCCTGCACGGCCTGTGCAGGACATACCGGTCCATGAGCAGGCTCGAAAAGGCGCTCTTCCGTGCCGGGTACGATGTGGTCAATGTGGATTACCCGTCCAGACACCATCCCATCGCCCGCTTGGCAAAGGGCATTTATGAAGCGCTCCTGGAGAGGGTCGATCCGAACGGCTATGCGTGTCTTCATTTCGTGACCCACTCCATGGGCGGCATCATTGTCAGGCAGATCCTCGCCACCGCCAATCTGAACACCCTGGGTCGCGTGGTCATGCTCAGCCCGCCCAACCAGGGCAGCGAAGTAGTCGACCGGCTCAGGCATCGTGTCCTGTACCGCCTTGTGAACGGTCCGGCAGGCCTCGAACTGGGTACCGGAAAAAACGATCTGCCCCAGCGCCTCGGGCCCGCGCATTTTGACCTGGGTGTGATCACGGGGAAAAAATCCGTCAATCTCATTCTCTCGACCATGCTGCCCGGAGAGAATGACGGCAAGGTCTCGACCCGCAGGGCACGGCTGGCCGGCATGCGTGATTTCCTGGTGGTCGATGCCGCCCATCCCTTTATCATGCGCAACCCGGAGGTCATCCACCAGGTCCTTTTCTATCTCCGAAACGGCCGATTCGATCGAGCAATCCGACAATAATTCACGGAATTGCGGCCTGATTTCCCCTACACATTCTCCTGTTTTTTTGCTAAAGGGCCCAAACTATGCTGCAGTGTACGGTCATTCGAAATCAAAACAGGTCTTGGCAGCGTTCAGGTTTCGTGCGTTCCCTCCCTCACCCCAACCATGGATCCCCGCATATGGACCCGACCAGACACCAGGGTCGTTGTTCTTTGACCCGCACCCTTCACATCTTTCAGGCCCTTTTTTTGTTTCTTATCATACTGCTCGCAGGGTGTGCCGCTGTCGGACCGGACTATGCCCCTCCGAAAACGGACATGCCGTCCTCCTGGCATACCCCTCTTGATCCGGCCATCCAGGCCAGGGAATCCCTGGTTCTGGAGTGGTGGAAGCTCTACGATGATCCCCTGCTGACCCGACTGATCACCGAGGCCGCCCAGGGCAACCTGGATATCAAGGAAGCCGTGGCCCGGGTGGATGAAGCCAGGGCACGCCTCGGCATGGCCCTGGGAGAGGAAGTCCCTTCCCTGGATGCCGATGCGTCCATCACCCGCTACCGAACCAGTACAAACAATTACGGACTCGGCAAGACCGAAACCCAGTACGCCCCGGGTGTTTCTGCAAGCTGGGAGATCGACCTGTTCGGACGCATCCGACGATCGGTGGAGGCTGCCGGAGCCGATTTCCAGGCCACCCGGGAGGACCGGACCGACGTGATGATCTCCCTGTACGCCAATGTGGCCCTGACCTACCTGAATATCCGAACCTACCAGGCCCGGCTCGCCGCTGCGGACGCAAACATCGAATCCCAGAAACAGGTCCTGGAACTAACCAGGTCCAAATTCAAGTACGGGCTGGCCACCGGACTGGAGGTTGCACAGGCCGAGCGGGTCCTGGCCAGTTCCGAGGCTTCGGTTCCGCCCCTGCGCATCGAGCTTTCAAAGAACATCAACACCATGGGCATCCTTCTGGGCCGCCAGCCCGGAGCCTTGTATGACGAACTGAGCATTCCCCGGGACATCCCTCTGCCTCCGGAAAAGGCCACCCTGGGCATGCCTGCGGATCTTCTCAGGCAGCGCCCGGATATCCGCAGGGCTGAACGGCAATTGGCCGCCCAGACCGCACGCATCGGCGTGGCCAAGGCCGATCTCTATCCGAGCCTTTCGTTGACCGGCTCGTTTGGCTATGAATCCATCAACACCAATGATCTCTTTGAACCAGCCAGCAATGTGTTCGCCTTTGGCCCGTCCCTGCGCTGGAACATCTTTTCTGCCAATCGCATCCGCAACCAGGTCAAGGCCCAGGACGCTGTGACCAGGCAGTACCTGTTCCGTTACGAAAGCACGGTCCTCAATGCCCTGAACGAGGTGGAAAACGCCCTGCGTTCCTATATCGAAGACCGGGTCCGCCTGGCGGCCCTGAACCGGGCCGTGGACGCGGCCAGACGTTCCGTGGACCTGTCCACCCGATTATACAAACAGGGACTGGTCAATTTCCAGGATGTCCTGGATGCCCAGCGGGATCAGTTCTCCCTTGAAAATGACCTGGCCTCGGCCCGGGGAAGCAGTGCGGCTAATTTCGTCAATCTGTACGCAGCCATTGGCGGAGGATGGGATCCGGACAATCCCGAAGCCCCGCTGCCCACGCTCAAAGAAACAATCTTCGAATAACCCCAAGGTCAACAAGGTCAATAGGGTCAATAAGGTCAAAAAAACGACCACCGCCATCCACAACCCGTTTACCCTGCGCACTGCGCACTGAGCCCTGCGCACTTATTCCCACCACAAGGAGCCACCCCCATGCAACGGACATCCCTTCCCCGCATATATCCCTTGCTCGCATTGATCACGTGTTCCCTGTTATTGTTCACCGGCTGCAAGGAAAAGAAAAACACCTATGTTCCCCCGCCTCCCGCAAGCGTTACCGTGAGCAAACCCTTGGTCAAGACGGTGACTACCTACGCGGAATTTACCGGGACGACCGAGGCCAAGGAGTCTGTGGAGATCCGGCCCCGGGTGGAAGGATACCTGAAAAAAATTCTTTTTACGCCCAGTTCCTACGTCAAAGAGGGGGATCTCCTCTTTGTCATCGATCCACGTCCCTATGAGGCCAAGCTCAAGGAGGCCCAGGCCGAACTCCTGGTCCGCAGGGCCGAACTGGAACTGGCCAAAACAACCCTGACCCGCAAGGAAAATGCCTACAAGGATCGGGCGGTCAGCGAAGTGGACGTGATCGAGGCCAGGGCCAAGAAGGAACAGGCCGACGCCCAGGTGGAAAGTGCCAAGGCCAGCGTGGAGACTGCCCGGCTGAATCTCAACTACACCCACATCACAGCGCCCATCAACGGACGCATCGACCGCAGCCTGGTGGACAAGGGCAATCTGGTCGGTGCAGGCACTCCGACCCTTTTGGCGACCATTGTCAACGACGATCCCATGTACGCCTATTTCACGGTCAGTGAGCGGGATCTTCTCTATTACCAGGAACATAGCAAGGCCAAGGAATTCTCCCTGGACACCAGGCAAAAGGCCTTTTTGGGACTCTCCAACCAGGCCGACTATCCCTACAAAGGCAATATCGACTATGTGGACAACCGGCTTCAGGCCACTTCCGGCACCATGCAGGTCAGGGCTGTTTTCAACAATGAGAATCACTGGCTCCTGCCGGGTCTCTTCGCCCGCATCAGCGTGCCTCTGGGTCAGGAGGAGAATGCCCTTCTGGTCCCTGACCAGGCCCTTGGCGTTGACCAGCAAGGCGAATATGTTCTGGTGGTGACTAAGGACAACAAAGTGGAATATCGCTCCGTGACCACTGGGATTCTGGACAACGGCATGCGGGTGATCGCCGATGGCCTTGAACCTGACGACCGGGTCATCGTCAAGGGTCTGCAAAAGGCCCGGCCCGGGGCAGAAGTTACCCCCAAGGAGGTCGATCCCAAGACCCTGATCAAGGCACCCGCCCCCTCACAAGACGCCTAAGGAGCCCCCATGTTCAGCCGTTTCTTCATCAACCGCCCCATCTTTGCGGCCGTGGTCTCCATCCTGATCATCATCGCCGGCCTGGTCACCCTGCGATCCCTGCCCGTGGCCCAGTATCCGGAAATCGCCCCGCCGACCATCGCGGTCTCCACCAACTATCCGGGAGCCAACGCCCAGGTGCTGGCCGATACAGTGGCCCAACCCATCGAGGAACAGGTCAACGGTGTCGAAGGCATGATCTACATGTCCTCCACCTGTGCCAACAACGGGGATTACTCCCTGACCGTATCCTTTGACATAGGCACCGACCTGGATATGGCCCAGGTCCTGGTTCAGAATCGTGTCAGTCAGGCCACGGCCATGCTTCCCGAGGCTGTCCAGCGCATGGGGGTGACCACGGAAAAAAAATCCACGAACATCCTTCTCTTCACCACCCTGACATCACCTGACGAGACCTTTGATTCCCTTTATCTGAGTAATTACGCCTCCCTGTACCTCCAGGACGAACTGGCCAGAATCGACGGAGTCGGCTCGGTATTCATTTTCGGTGCAGGCGATTACAGCATGCGCATCTGGCTTGATCCTTACAAACTCAAGGCACGAGGACTGACCACCACCGACGTGCTCAACGCCATCAATGAACAGAATGTCCAGGTGGCCGCCGGTCAGATCGGCCAACCCCCCGCCCCCCAGGAACAGGACTTTCAATATTCCATTACGGTCAAGGGACGGTTGACCGATGCCAAACAATTCGAATCGATCATCGTCAAAACCCTCCCGGGCGGGGCCATGGTTCGCATCCGGGATATCGCCCGTGTTGAGCTGGGCGCCCAGTCCTATGACGTGGCCAGTCAATACAACGGCATTCCCACCGCGGCCATCGCCATTTTTCAGCAACCCGGTGCCAATGCCCTGGACGTGGCCGAGAATGTCAAAAACCGGCTCAAAGAACTCAAACAAAGTTTCCCCAAAGGGCTCGACTACGCCATACCCTTTGACACAACGGAGTTTGTGGAAGCCTCCATCGACGAAGTCGTGGAGACCATCTTCATCGCCATTGTCCTGGTGTTCATCGTCATCCTGGTCTTTCTGCAGGACTGGCGGGCCACGCTGATCCCCGCGGCGACCATTCCAGTCTCGCTCATCGGGACCTTTGCGGTCATGGCCGGTCTCGGGGTGAGCATCAACATGCTCTCCCTGTTCGGAATCGTTTTGGTCATCGGCATTGTGGTCGATGACGCCATCGTTGTCGTTGAAAACGCCACCCGGAACATGGACGACCTCAAACTCCCTCCCAGGGAGGCGACCATCCGGGCCATGAACGAAGTTACCGGGCCCATCGTGGCCACCACCCTGGTACTCCTTGCCGTTTTCGTACCCACTGCGTTCATGGGGGGAATCACCGGTGCCCTGTACAGCCAATTCGCCCTGACCATTGCCACGGCCACGGTTTTCAGCGCCCTGAACGCCCTGACCCTCAGCCCGGCCCTGTGCGGGATCATCCTTCGGCCCTCGACCCAGCATCACAACATCTTTGCACGAGGGTTCAACTGGACCTTCGACAGAATCCAGAAGGGATACGGCTTTGTCATTTCGGGGATGGTCCGCAGAGGTTTTCTCGTCTTTGTCCTTTTTGCCGGCGTGACAGGGGCTGCGGCATGGGGATTTCTCCAACTGCCCACGGGGTTTGTTCCCTCAGAGGACCAGGGCTATGCCATGGTCAGCGTCCAGCTTCCGGATGCCGCCTCCCAGAAACGAACCCTTGAAGTGGTCTCCAAACTGAACAGTCAGATCGGCAAGCTCCCCGGAGTGCGCAGTTGGATTTCCGTACCCGGTTACTCGTTGCTCGATGGAGCGATCACCTCCAACGCAGCGACCATCTGGGTGATCTTTGATTCCTGGGATGAACGTCTTCCCAAGGGATTGGATATCAAAGCCATGCTCGGTGAGCTCTGGCAGATTGGGGGGGCCATCCAGGAGGCCCATGTCGTGGCCTTTTCCCCTCCAGCCATTACAGGTCTGGGCCAGGCCGGCGGTTTTGAAATGAAAATTCAGGACAGGGGCGATGTGGGACTGACCACCCTGGAGCAGATGACCCAGGAAATCGCCCTGGCCGCCAACGGCCAATCAACCCTCTCCCAGGTGTACACCACCTTCAGGGCAAACACCCCCCAGCTCTTCGCCGATGTTGACCGTACCCAGACCAAGAGTCTGGGTATCCCCCTCTCCGATGTCTTCGATACCTTGAAGGCCAATCTCGGATCCACCTATGTGAACGATTTCAACATCTTTGGAAGATCTTACCAGGTCCGGGTTCAGGCTGACGCCAGATTCAGAACCCGGGTGGAAGACATCAAGCGGCTCGAGGTGCGAAACAATGACGGGGACATGATCCCCCTGGGCACGGTGGTCTCCGTCAGCAAGACCCTCGGGCCCCAGTTGATCACCCGGTACAACCTCTATCCCATGGCGACCCTGAACGGCCAGGGTGCAGCGGGCGTCAGTTCGGGCCAGGCCATGACCATGATGGAAAACATCGCCCATTCCAAACTTCCAGCGTCCATGGGATATGAGTGGTCAGGCATGTCCTATCAGGAAAAGATTGCAGGCTCGGCCACGATAATCATCTTTGTCCTGGCGATCATCTTTGTCTATCTGGTTCTGTGCGCCCAATACGAAAGCTGGACATTGCCGCTGACGATCATTCTCGCCGTTCCCCTGGCCCTGCTCGGTACGGTCATTGCCGTATATTTACGGCATACGGATGTGAATGTGTACACCCAGATCGGTATCGTCCTGCTCATCGCCCTGGCCTGTAAGACAGCCATCCTTATCTCGGAATTCGCCAAGGAGGGCCATGATGCGGGCCAAGGTATCGTGGAGGCGGCTCTGGAGGCGGCCCGGCTGCGCTTCCGGCCCATTCTGATGACCGCCTTCGCCTTCATCCTGGGTGTTTTTCCGCTGGTCATCGCCACAGGTGCGGGAGCCGCCAGCCGCCAGGCCCTGGGCACAGCCGTGTTCGCGGGCATGATCTCGGCCACCTTTTTGATGATCTTTTTCGTGCCGGTCTTCTACGTGGTCATCCAGGGAATGAGCGAACGCTTCTGGAAAAAAAAGAAGCACCCGATCATGAAGCACAACAAACCCAAACCCGGCCCCGAAGACCTCTAAAACAGCCCAATGGCGCAGGGAACCTGGGGCACCCCAATTCCCTGCGCCAAATTCTTTTGTGTACGCCC
>NZ_JBSPZA010000038.1:0-28139 GCF_053851535.1 Desulfoplanes sp. PS50
TCGGCCGGGAATTGGTCGGGCAGGATATTTTCATATACGATCAGCAGGAAACAGGAGGATTGCGCGGTGAGCGATACACGCAAGGAGGAACAGGTTCAATACGTCCCTGTCCAGATGATGCCCATGGAGGGTGATGAGGACGAAATAGACCTGCTGGAGCTGTGGCGGATTCTGCTGAAAGGCAAATGGTTCATTGCCGTGGGTGTTGCTGCCCTGATCGTGCTGTTATGGGCCTTCAGCCTTAGAAAGATGGTCGCCAACAGGACACGCCAGTTGGTGAATTCCAACAGGCGGTTCAAGGACCAGGTCCTGGAGCGCATGCGCGCGGAGGAATCGCTGGGCGAGAGTGAGGAACGCTTTCGCCAAATGGTAGAAAATGCGCATGTATTCTTTTGGGTACGGGAGGCCGACAGCGACCACCTACTCTATGCCAGTCCTGGGTACGAGCGCATCTGGGGGCAGTCTCCTGCTGCAATCCTCGCGGATCCGTCCAAATTCATTGAATCCATTCATCCAACTGACAGGGACTCTGTCTGCCAAACCTTGAAAGAAGCACGGGCGAACCGGGTGGCGGACTGTGAATGTTGCATCCAGCGCCCCGACGGGGAGTTGAGCTGGGTGCACTGGCGAGTGTTTCCGGTGCTTGATGCCCAGGGCACGGTCTACCGGCTGGCCGGAGTCGCTGTGGACGTTACCAAGCGTCGTCATGCCGAGGATCAGTTGCGCGAAGGAGAGCGTCGTTATCGGACGATCACTGAAAATCTTCCGGGCGGGATGCTGCTTTTGGATATTGAGTTGCGCGTGGTGGCTGCCAATAGCACGTTCAAGGATTGGTTCCCGGATGCTGTTTTCAGTATTGGAACTCACTGTTATTCTCTGGTGGGCCGTCAGGACCCTTGCCCCCTCTGCCCGTGTGCAACCTTGTTCACCGACGGTGAGGTCCATACCCAGTTCAAGGAGCTGTCGGTGCGAGGCGCCAAGCGGATGTTCAGGATCATCGCCTGCCCCATCCGTAACAATGATGGATTGGTGGTTCAGGGGGTCGTCATGTACTCCGACGTCACCGAGGAGGTGAAGCTCTCCGAGCAGTTGCAGCGCGCCACCAGAACGGAGTTGCTGGCCACTATGAGCTGTGGCATTGTCCATGAGGTGAATCAGCCACTGAACGCGCTGAAACTGTGGGCCACTGGTCTGATGATGCTCATCGAGAGGGAACTGCAGGTGGAGCCGCAGGTGCTCTTGGAGCAGTTGGGAAAAATTCAGGGAGCCGCGGATAGGATCGCCTCGGTCATCGACCATATGCGCATGCTTATCCGCAAGGGTGACGACGTGGAGGTCGGGATCGTGGATCTCAATCTGGCCGTGAAGCGTGCCTTGACCTTGATGTCCGCCAGGTTGGCCTATCACGGCATCAGGCTATCGCTGGAGTTGGAGGCGGCACCAACGCTGGTTCGGGCCAATGGCATCCAACTTGAGGAGGTGGTCATCAATCTCATGGTCAACGCCATCGACAGCCATGACAACCACGAGCAGCGCAACAAGCTCGTCGCCATCTCCACCCTCGCTAACGCGCAGCATGTGACCTTGGTCGTGGAAGACAACGGCCCCGGATTTGCGGACGAACCGGAAAGAATATTCGAGCCGTTCTACACGACCAAGAAGCATGGTGGGAGTATGGGGCTGGGGTTGTCCCTGGTCCAGACTTTCGTAAACTCCTGGAACGGCAAGATAACAGCCGGTGTTTCGGAACATCTCAAGGGGGTGAAGCTTGAAGTGTCGCTTCTCAAGGGGGCCGGGCCGCAGCCTGCAGGAGGGGAAGAGCTGAATGAAAGTTCTGATTGTGGACGATGAGCCCATCAGCCTGTCCAGTCTAGGGGATATGATCACCATGCTTGGGTATGAGGCTGTGTTGTGCGGGGACGCTGCCGCGGCACTCAAGCTTTGTGCTGAGGCATATTATCCGGTGATCATCACCGATGTGTGCATGCCGGGTATCGACGGTTTAGAATTTTTGGAACGGGTCAAGAAAAGCAAGCTGATGTTCTCCAGCGATGTGATCATCATTACCGGGCACGGCGAAATTGAGATTGCGGTCAAGGCGCTCAGGCTGGGGGCCTACGACTTTCTGAAGAAGCCGTTGGACGCCCGGGAACTGGCCGCCGTGGTAGAGCGCAGCGCCGAGCATCAAGCCTTGCTTCTGGAGAACAGGGACCTTTCACAATGCAGTGATCGGCGTATTATGGAGGCCACTTCCGACTTGCAGCGCGCCCGGGAGCAGTTGCGCAGGGTGACCGGGGTGGGGAATATCGTTGTTTCCTCGCCCTGCATGCAGCAGATTGTCATCGACGCCCGATTGTATCATGCGAATACCGATGTCCCCGTGCTCATCGAGGGTGAGACGGGCACGGGCAAGGAGATTGTGGCTAGGCTCATTCATTATGGGGAAGACGGTTTCAAGGCCCCTTTCATGGACATCAACTGTGCCGCTATCTCCGAGAATCTGTTTGAGAGTGAATTGTTTGGCTATGAGGCAGGAGCCTTCACAGGCAGTGACCGCAAGGGTTCCACGGGCAAGCTGGAGGCTGCTGGCAAGGGCACGGTGTTCCTGGATGAGATCGGCGAATTGCCCCTGCACATCCAGCCCAAGCTGCTGCGCGTGCTGGAAAGTCGTAAGTTTTATAGGGTGGGTGGCATCAAAAAGATCAATCTTGAGGCGCGCATCATCTGTGCTACGAATTGCAGTTTGGAGAAGATGGTGGAGGAGGGGACTTTCCGGCGTGACCTCTTTCATCGCCTGAAGATAGGCTATTTCACCATCTTGCCCCTCCGCCAACGCAAGGAGGATATCGCACCTCTGGCGCAGTTGTTCCTGGAGGATGAGGCCAAGAGCAAGAAGAAGCGTTTCAAGGGCTTGTCCAGGGCCGCTTTGGATATGCTCAGGGCCTATCCGTGGAAGGGCAATGTGCGAGAGCTGAAGAATGCCATCGAGCGGGCCGTATTGATCTACGACGACGAGGAACTCAGGACAGAGCATCTGGAATTTCTGGCGCCCAGACCCCGCGCCAGCGGAGGCTGGAGTCGGTCATGCAGCCTGTTCGAGTTGTCCGATTTGGCCCTGCCTGACGAACCCTTTGATTTGGACGAGTTCCTCAACGACCTGAAGCGGCAACTCGTGCTCAAGGCCGTCGACCGCTTTGGCAACAATAAGACGCAGGCGGCCGAGTACCTTCATTGGGATCGTAATAAGATCTACCGCCTGATCGACGGATGACACAGTAGCCCCGGGTGGGGGAAATTCTGGTCGTGCAAGCGCCGCCTGAAACATCGTAAAGGATGTGTCAGGCGGCGCTTTTTAGGGGGTGGAACAGGGCTCGGCGCTCGAATGTAAGCGTTCGATTTCGAGCGGTGCACGGTTTCAGGGTGGTTTGTGCCAGCTGTATGCATTGAAAAGATCAATTATTTCGCTGGAAAATGAATCTACCACTGGAATAATAACTTGGCATACATTTTGCAATCTTAATAAATTCAGTGAGATGGGACAGATGCTCACAGGCCTTGTCCGTTCAGCCGTTTTTGGCCGTGCGGGGAGGGGGAAATGTCAGACGAAGAAATAGTCAATACAAAACCTATTGGGCCGAGTGGGAAGGGTTGGGAGGAATTAAAATGGGATTAGGTTTGTTGAAAATGAGGTTCGCTGTCGCGGAAGTTCTTGGAGTCGCCGTGATTCTGGTTTTGTGCTGCTCGGTTGCAATGGCGCAAAGTGTCTCCCCTGAGATAGAGATAACCAATGATCACTGCATTGTGTGCCATCCCCAGGAACCTGTCCAGGTAGCCCTTCATGGTGGCAAGCACAGTACTGCTGTTGGCTGTCTGGATTGCCACACAGAGCATCCACCGCAGGGCACGCAGGCTGTTCCGCAATGCTCCATGTGCCATACAGGCAAAGCGCATTATTCTCTGGATAATTGTAGCCAATGTCATTCATCAGGACATGCTCCTTTGAATTTGGTCCTTGAGGGCCAAATTACAGAGCCGTGTCTGACCTGTCACAGCGAGCAGGGCCTGGAGGTCAAGAATCACCCCAGTGCCCACGCCAGTATGGCCTGCAACGAATGTCACACTAGCCATCGCGAGGTTCCTACATGTCTGGACTGCCATTCCTCGCATAACGAAAGTATGGATCAGGAGTCCTGCATGACCTGCCACCCGGCACATATGCCGCTGGTCGTCAAGTACGAACGAGGGACACCTTCTGAATACTGCAAGTCATGTCATGAAAAAGCCTTCAACGTGCTCGCCGTCAATACGACAAAGCACCATGACTTGGCTTGTGACAATTGCCACCGTTCGGAGCACAAGGCCGTTCCTACCTGCTTCGTCTGTCATGGGCGGTCGCATCCAGAGGCCATGCTTGAAAAATTTAAAGATTGTAGCGACTGCCACGGCACGGCGCACGATCTGCGGCGATAGCACGGGCCGGGAGCAATCGGCGCGATGATTTATGATTTTTGATTTTTGTAACGGCGACAGCATGAGGTGAATGATATGAGATTGGTCAATGGATTGGTGCTGCTTGGTCTTGCGGTCTGCCTGGTCTGCGTGGCGGCCTGCGAGAAGAGGACACCTGCCGGGGGAGGACCCGCGGAACTGATGTCTGTGGTTCCACCACAGCAAGAAAGGCACGAGATTGCCCTGTATGACATCGGCGTTTCTCCGCTGAAAACAGAGCAGTGTGGTCAATGCCATATCCCTGTATATGATGCCATTCGTGAGGATGGGGGGAAACACAAGATTGCTTGTGTGAAGTGTCACGAGCAATACCACGCATATAGTCCTCGCAAACTGAATTATCTGGAAATTATGCCCAAATGCGGCACCTGCCACGTGGGCCCGGATGGTGGTGAGTATCACGGCTCTGAGGCGTCCCTGAAGGATTGTTACAAGTGTCACGCTGATGTGCATCGTCCTCTGCTGATGGGTATGGAGAATCTTTCGCCTGAATGTGGCACCTGCCATAAGCAAGTGGCTGGTGAATTGGCGATGAATCCCAGTGCCCATTCAAGCCAGGTGGGATGTGATGACTGTCATGCCGACAACCACGGCAAGATTCCTGAATGTGCGGATTGTCACGACTCGCATAGTCCTCAAGTGAAGATGACATCTGCTGAATGCATGTCCTGCCATCCTGTGCACCAGCCAAAGTCAGTGGCATATGATGATAATGTTTCCTCAGCAATATGTGCGGGATGCCATGCTGAAGTGCAGATTAGTCTGGCAAAGAATGTGACAAAGCACACCAATGTCCCCTGTTCTGGCTGCCATGTAAAACACGGTGAAATTGATCCGTGCAGTAAGTGCCATGGAGAGCCGCACTCCAAGACGATGATGCATGACACCATCAAGTGTGGCGATTGCCACGGTACGGCGCATGAGCTGATTGCGGGATGAGGCAAGAGAATAAAATAAGGGGGGTAGTCGGTTAGCTCCTCTTCTGTTTACCGTCGAGCCAATCATAGCCAAAAGTTACTTCAGTATCAGTTACTGGTGAGGTAACCATGGCCTGCTCCATGAGTCTGCGGAAAACGAGACCTCTACTACGGGAGTTACGCCGGTTAAATTGGAAAGTAAATTCTTCCAAGTAGGATTGTAGATGCTCAGGAACGAAAGATCCTTGATGTGTACCCAATAGCCAACGTTTGAGAAGGCTAGCAACACGATGTACCCCCGGCATCGAAACATGAGCTGGATCATCAGATGAAGTAAGTATCGTCCTCTCATGATCGAAGCCATACTTGGACTCGACATTCAGGCTTGAGCCAACGTAAAGCAATAAAAACTCAACGATTCTAGCGTGTTGTCGAAATCTTTTATGTAAGACCCTAATTGATGCCAGTGTAAGCCAGTTTTGTTTACGCTATTCAACATTTTTTACGATTTTATATTGACACGTAAAACCCTAGTCTGTATGTGGTGGGCATGGCCCACTTGCATAAATATGTACATCTTGGGGAGTGCACTACGCGCAGGGCTCCAGGAAGAGCGGAAGGAGAAAGATATGAGACACAGGCAATGGATGCGTAACGTGGTTCGAGTAGCGGTGCTGGGCCTTATTGGGGCGTTGGCGGCCTCCGCGGCGTGGGCGGCGGTGTCCGGTTCGTGTGTGGAATGCCATACCATGCATAGTTCTCAGGATGGGTCGACCATGGGCAGTAGCGCGACGGGCATGGCCCATTTGACGATCAATAACTGCATCGGTTGCCATACCAATGGTGGCCTGGGTGGTGTCGCCCCTGTGGTGGACGGCACCTACAACCAAGACTCCTGCGCCGGTGGAACCTTCAAGGAGGGTGTGGGTGGAGTGGCTAGCGATGCGGGAGTGCACAATGTGGACATCGCCCTGCCTACCCTGGGTGAAGACGAAACGCTGATCGCGACGAACATCCCAGGCTTGTCCGGGGGCATGAACTCCGGCAAGGGCGATCAGGATGCCCAGGCCCTGACCTGCGCGGGCAGAAACGGCTGTCATGGCGACGCCAGGGTCGACGGCAACGACGCGGGCATCATGGGTTTCCACCATGGGGCCAAGGAGGGCTATCGCTATTTGCAGATCGCCAGCACTCAGGACGCCGTCCTGGGCATAGGCGCCGCTGACTGGGAGGCCGGGATATCCGGCTCCGCGACGGGTGCGAATGGTGAACATAACATCTACAGCTCTGATGCCAATGCGGGCATCAATAAGCTCTGCGCCAACTGTCACCCGGATTTCCACTCCCTGTCCAACACGAGTGATGGCAGCAACTGGCTTCGGCATCCCACGGACAATGACATCCCCACAACGAGCGGTTGGACGGCTACGGTGAACTACCGCGAAAACCCGTTCGCCTTCTCGGATGTCACGGGCATGGATCCGGGTACGGCCTATACTGTCAGCGGGGCACAGGTAGCGTGCGTTTCATGCCACAGGGCCCATGGTACGCCCTACGACGATCTGTTGCGCTGGGACTACACGGCTCAAGTGGCCGGTAGCACCGTCAGTTACGGATGCCTGGGCTGTCATAACAAGCAACGCGGTTGATAATGGGGTCAGCAAGACATCTATGGTGAACATCCTGCCGATCCTCCACCATGGGACAACAGGGGGGCTCATGTCCCCCCTCTCACCATCTCGCCCGACATGTATAGGGTGGAATCATGAATTTTTTCCTCTGGCGTCTGATCACCTGCACAGCACTTGTTTTGATCGGGCTGTTGCAGTTGGCCGCAGCGCAGGAGGGTACTGCGCAAGAAGAGATGCCACTTCAGGAAGAGCCCGTGGTCCTGGGGCAATTCTCACCCCAAGATGTGGTCGTAGCTGAAAAGGCGGAGGTAATCGGGACCGTCTTTGAGGATTACGACGGCTTGAGGATGTCGTTTCCGTCGCGTGTGTTCGTGGATCGGGACAATGGAGAGGTCTATGTCGTTGACGGCGGCAACTCCAGAGTCCTTGTCTATACCTATGATCTGTATCCTCTCCTCTCAATTGGAGTTTCTGATGGCCTGGAGAGTCCGGTAGGAGTTGCTGTGGGTGGCGATGGCTATGTGTACGTGGCCCAGGTCCCCGGTAAGGGAGGTACGCAATCCAGAATCTCTGTGTTCAATCCCGCTCTGTCATGGGAACGGGACATTGTGTTTCAGGGATTTGCAGGAGCGGAAGCATTCCGCCCCCGCAATTTACTCGTGACTCCGCAAGGCGAATTCTACGTAACAGGGGACCGCTTTACCGGGTTGGTCATCCTTGATGCCGATGGGGCATTCGTGCGGCTGCTGAATGTGGAGGATTCGGTGGGTGGCGAGGCGCCACGACAGGCCATGATCAGCGACATGGAGCTGGACTCCAGCGGGCTGTTGTTCCTGCTCAGCGAAGAGATGGGGCGCGTGTATGTCTTCGATGGGAATGGTGTGCTGCAAAGATCCTTCGGGAATAAGGGAGGTGGGCCGGGCAAGCTCAGCAGACCCCGGGGCATCGCCTTGGACGAGCTTGGGCGGCGAGTCTTGGTGGTGGATTACATGCGGCACACGGTCAATGTCTATTCCTGGGAAGGGGAGCACCTGTTCGACTTTGGAGGCAAGGGGTGGCGCGACGGGTGGTTTCAATTTCCCAACGATATCGCAGTGGACGCAGCCGGTGACGTGCTCGTTGCCGACACGTTCAACAACCGGGTTCAGGTGATGCGTCTGGAATAGCCTCGGCCCGGGAGTCGGGGGCAAAAGACGGGGGAAAAGCTCATGCATTTGGTCATGCGCGGGGTTCTATTGCTGGTTGCACTGATGGCGACCGCATGCGCTTCGCTCGATACAATGCCGCAAGCCTTTTCGAGTGGGCAGGGGCAAATTTATCTCTATTTTGAGACCCTCGAGACGGGTGGTGCGGAGATTCGCTTTGCCCTGTCCGAGGTTTTTCTGATCGATGAGAGTGGCAGGCGACATCCATTGGGAGTGGAGTCGGAGCTGTCATCGGCAAAAACTGGGGGCGGCCTACGGTTGGCCGTGTCGGGGATGGAACCGGGCAGATACGTGGGCATGGCGTGGTCTGTTCGCTGGGCCACCGTGGAGCGCGATGGCGTGTCCGTTCCTCTGGAACCCCAGGGCTCTGATGGCGAAGCACTGGTGGACATTGATTTTATTCTTGACCCGGGCCGGAGCCGGACATTGTTTGCCCAATGGTTCGTGGGGGCCTCGCTGTGCGAAGAAGATGGGTTCCTGCCTAAACTGACGGTCAGCGAACAGCGTATTGAGCTGGCTGCGTCCTTGGTTTTCGTCTCCAACGTGACGGACTCGTCCCTGACCGTGATCAATCGTTTTCTGGGCCAGGTGGTTGGGTCCATTGCCGTGGGACCTGCCCCCATGGGGCTTGTGTCCTCTCCGGGTGGAGAGCGGTTGTACGTCGCCAGCTATGGTGGGCAGTGCATTTCGGTGGTGGATGTGGCCGCCGAACAGGTGGTGGACAGCTTCGGCAATCTGGGGCGAGCCCCCACAGAACTGGCTCTATCCGCGGATGGGGAATTGCTGTTTGTCGCCAACCCGGCCTCGGACTGTGTGACGATCATCGACACCGCGATGGGGCAACCCGTGCGCGTGGTGGATGTGGGCCGGAATCCCAGTGGTATTGTTTTCGATGCGGAGAGGAACAGGGTGTATGTGGCCAACACTGGCTCAGGCACCCTGTCCGTCATTGATGGCAACAGCCTTGAAGTGATGCGTACCGTGATCGTGGGGCAAGCCCCCCGTGGGTTGGCTGTGGTCGAGGATACCTTGTTTGTCACCGATGCCGGGACCTCCTCTCTCTGGGCAGTGGATTTACCCTCGTACAATGTCTCGGTGGCGATGTCTGCCAGCAGTCGTGGTGGAAACCTGCTGCGTGGGCCGTACGGGATGGTCTACATGACGGCCCCCATGGCCGATGAGCTGACCTTTGTGCAGACGGCTACTCGTTCCGCCGTGAAGCGGGTGAGGATGAGCGCCGCCCCAGGGCAGATGGGCTTGGATACGACGCACGGCAAGCTCTATGTGGTTTGCGGCGAGGCAGACGAGTTGGCGGTTGTGGATGCGTCGATGCGTAAAATCGACTCCCTGATACAAGTGGGCAGGAGGCCCCATGGCGTTGCGGTCATTGACGAATGACCGGGGTGCGGGATCAGGTGGACATCCCAGGCCGGACGTTCGGGAGATGCATCCTCTGGGGACTGGGCCTGCTGGCATGGATAGTGGTCTTTCCTCTGCGGGGGGAAGCGGAAGACAGGATCAGTGTGGCACTGCAACTCTCCTACCGTATTGCGGAGATTAAATCCGGAGATGAGGAACGTATTGATAGCAGCTTTTTACGACTCTACAAGGTGAGATTGAGCAAGGATCTTTCTTCCACCGTGAATTTTACCGGGAGCTTCGACTTGAGCGAGTTTGAAAACAATGAACTCAGATCTACATCGCAGGTTCCCGAACTGCGGCTTTCCGTGTGCAGTGACGTCGTGAACGGCAATGTGGGCTATCGGTTGGTTGAAAAGGGGCTTCATGGTTTGACCACCGGTTCCGACGAGGCTCGCCGCACAACCGAATCCTGGAATCTGGACCTTGCTACTGCGGCCCTGGAGAGGACCAATGTCCGATTGTCTTACAGAAGGGATAGGGACTTTGATCATCTGCCCATCCGGGAAACTGATTCCTTGAACGATGACTTGTTATGGACCATCGATCACGAACTGCTGGATTCTCTGAGCGTGGGGTACCGCCTGCGGCTGAGAGAATCCAGAAACCTGGTGGATGATGTGCGTCAGGACATCCAAACCAACGAGGGCTGGCTGCGTTTCAATGACCGGTACCTGGATGATGCCCTGTCTATCTCGGGCAGCTATACGCATACGGTGACCGAGACTGACCTCTGGGTGGGGAACACGGCCTACGATGTAGAGAATCAGAAAGCTCCCCTGGCAGGACTGGGCCGGGATACAACTCCTAGTGTGGAAATTGCTCTGAACCCTCTGGGTGCGCTGATCGACGGGGACCTGCAAACCAGCGTTGGTCTCAATATCGGGGGGGGGCGGAAACACGAACCGGAATCTGGGGCTTGATCTGAATCGCGCCACAAGAGTGGACGAACTCAGGCTGTACACCTCTGATGCTACTTTTACTCCCGCTGATTTCACCTGGGCCCTTTTTGCTAGTGATGATGGCTTTTTCTGGACCCAGATCAGCGCCTCCGCAAGCTTTGTCTACGACGACGAGAAGAACTATTTCGCCATCACCGTGCCCGGGGTGGAGTCGCGCTATCTCAAGGTGGTCAACACGACCAATGACGCCACGGTCTCTCCAATTTTTGTCACAGAGCTTGAAGCCTATTCGCTGGAAACGCATGGAGTTGGTTCAACTGATTCTGAGATGGCAGTAACCAAGAATACTCAAATGAGTATGAGTTACCAGCCGCGTGATTGGCTGCAGTTATCCTACAATATGAGTCAGATAAGACGCATGGAAGAGGCTGGTGCGGATGAAATTCGACGCGATACGCATAGCATCGGGGTTCGGGTAAGCCAACCGCTTGGCTCATACGCTATGGCCACCGGTCAGTACCAACGACGGCTGGAAATCCAGACCGGAGAATTGGATAGGACCTCGGACACCTATCTGGCGAATCTGGGGGCCCAGCCGTTGGAAACGCTGGATGTTGACCTGTCCCTGGGGCGGGTGGATTCACGCGAGGGGTCGGAGAACGTGGCCTGCAGCAGCGATGCCCAGGTGCATGTGGGTGCATTGCTCAGGCAGGGCGCGCATCTGGATCTGGAAAGCGGCCTGTCTGTCAATGAGAACTACCAATCCGAATCCGTGACCACAGCCAGGCATCTGAAGTCCAATCTGCGTCTGGAACTGACACGCAGCCTCACTGCAATGTTGATTCACGACATGAGTTGGACGGAGACGGAACACGCCTTGACTGTCACCAAGGGGCGAACGTCGTTCAGCAAGGTGGCCATGTATTATCGACCCTCACGAATCTTCTATCTGCGCGGATCACTAAGCCTGGATCAGGATCACATCACCGGGGTGGATACGACCAAGCAGGAATGCAGTCTCAGCTGGCTGCTGACGAAAAAGCTCCAGCTGGATACCGAGTGGTCCATGGAGCTCAATGGCGACGAGAAAAAAGTCTTTACCATGGACTTGGTATGGACTTTGAGCCGGATGCTTAATGTGCGAGTCGGTTATGACTGGAGCTGGTACCAGTCCGATATTCTGACCGAGGTGCAACAGTATTCCATGGGCCTGTCCGCGAAGTTTTAGAGGTGAGTGTGATGAAAAATAGAGTTGGTTTGATTCTGTCCAGGGGGCGCGTGGCGCAGGCCGCGCTCGTGGGGCTTGTCTCGGCACTCCTGCTGTCAACGGGGTGTGCCACGCCCTTGAACTATGTCCGCCCCGACGCGGACCTGAGTTATGTCCGGTCTGTGGCCATCGTGCCATTCAAGAACCTGACTCAGGAGAAATGCGCTGAGGAGAAGGTCATGCACGTGGTGGCCACGGAGATGCTGCGCCGCGGCGTGGATGTGGTGGAGTTTGGCGAGGTGGCCAAGGTGTTGCGTGGCGAGGGGCACGGCAAGGATGAGGGCTCAATCAATCGCGCGGTGGCCGAAAGCGCAGCACGTCGCCTGGGGGTGCAGGCGTTCCTGGTTGGGGCGGTGCAGGAGTATGGGCAATCGACCAAGGGTGGCGACGCCTACCTAGAGGTCTCCGTGTCTCTGCGGCTCATTGACGCCAAGACCTGTACCATCCTGTGGGAATCTACCCACAGCCTGAAGGGAACCACTGTCCTTGATCGACTGCTCGGTATCGGCAAGGAGAGCCGCACTGATTTGAGTCGTGATGTGGTGGTGGAGATGCTGGCCTCGTTGTTTGAACATCAACTTGAGGCGCCTGGGGCGTTGGCGTGCCACCAAATCAAGGCCTTACGCAACGACCATGCTGGGAGGTAGCCGCTGGCTGGGGAGAAGCTGCGTGTCTCGAGGCGTGTGGTTGCTGCTGTGGTTGCTGCTGCTGCCCCTGTGCGTCGTGGCTGCGGAACCATCCGCCCGGGGGCGGGTGCGACGGGTGGCCGTGATGCCCATGGGCATGTTTGCGGACCAGGGGAGTCTGGTCGATGTCGCGGATTATGTGGGAGCGGGGCTTGGCAGGCGCGGGTTTGAGGTGGTGCCGCAGGATCGGCTGGAGAGGTTTCGCGTGACTCATCGCCTTCGTAGGGCGGAATTCATAGATCGGGCAGTGTTGCGAGTGCTCGGAGTGGAATTGGGGGTGGATGCCTTGGTGGTCGGACAGGCCTATATGACCGGAGGAGATATCCCCCAGGCGACAGTCGCCGCGCAGTTGGTTGAATGCGGAGACGCTTCGGTTGTCTGGGCGGAGAGCGTATCGGCCAGCGGCGATGACTACACCACGGTGCTTGGTTTGGGGCGTATTGGGAACATGGAGGATTTGTTGCAGCGCATCGTGGCCGATTTGCTGAGTTCCGTTCCTGATGAAATGTTCGTGCAGGTGTCGTCTCTGCCCGACTTTGAGATTGCACGGGCCGCATTCAAACCTGATGTCCTGCGCGGAGGCCAGCCCACCACGCTGGTGGTGGAGGTCAGGCCAGGAGACCAGCCGTTGCGACAGGTGCGAGCCTATCTACTGGACAAGGAGATTGACTTGCACGCAATGGGCAACGGGCATTTCAGCGGGGAGTTGATCGCGCCGATGATCGAACGCACCTATCCGCTGCGGGTCTATGTCACCGACCGCTGGAACAAGCTGGTAACCGTGGAAACCGATGCCTCGCTTACCGTGGATAACAGTCCTCCTGCACTGAGCGTGAGTTTCAGTGACAGGTTCCTTTCACCCAATGACGACGGAGTACAGGATCGTGTTCTGTTTACCCCCAAGGCCGATGAATTACTGCGGATTCGTGATTGGGCTGTGCGCATTACTGATGCCTCGGGCAATGAAGTGCGCTCCGAGCACGGACGCGGTGAATTGCCTGAATTCTTCATGTGGCGCGGGCAGGACGGCAAGGGGCACACCGTGCCCGACGGTGAGTACGCCTGTTCGCTTATGGTCTCGGATAGTGCTGGAAACAGCTCGATCACGCCGGTGCAGTGGATGGTGGTGGATACGTCTGCTCCCCAGGTCGCCGTATCTCTTGTGGAAGCCGATGCACTCAGGACTGTGGTCATGGTTCCCGGACCTTTGGACACCATCGTGCGCTGGGACCTGACCTTGTATGGGCGTGACTCCGACATGGTTGCCGGATTTCACGGCCAGGGGACGCCGCCGCCATCCGTCAAGGCCCCCGCAGAGGCTGTGGCCTATTCCCTGGAGGTTTTGGATCAGGCCGGGAATAGGCAGTGGGTGGAGATATCCCCACTCATTCCGCGTCAGCCCGAGGTGCAGGAGACGGATCTCAGGCCGCAAGAGCGCAAGGTGTGGGTTGATGATTTTTGATGCCTGGACGGTCAAAGTGTCACTGGTCTGTGCCCTGCTCATGGTGCTGGGGGGGTGCGCCGGTGTGCGTGACATCTATCTTCGCGATGATTTTGAGACTCGTGGCATCGGAGTGGTGGCTGTGTTTCCTTTTGATAACAGCACCCCCCATCCCGATGCCAGTCCGGTGGTTACGGCGGCCTTTGTCGCCGGACTCATGGACCGGGGTGGGTACGCGGTGGAGCATTACGGCAACGTCAAGACGTTCCTGCTTGATCGCCGCGTTCTGGCCCGTAAAGGAGTGGACAGGGACACTCTGTCTCATATCCGCCGGAGCCTGGGCGTGGACGCGGTGCTTTTTGGGTCGGTGGAGGACTATGGCGATGCCGGAGGCGTTGGCTGGGACGCGGTGCCCAAGGTCGCCGTGAGTGTGTATCTGGTGGACGCTCGTACCGGCGACATTCTGTTCATGGCGCAGCATCAGCGTGACGGTGATGACTACGCGGTGACGATGGATATCGGCCGAGTGCGAACGAGTGGGGAATTGGCCCGACGTATGGCAGACGAGGTTGTCGAATTTCTTCCCCTTGGTGTGGCGCAATGACCTGGAGGCAAGGATGCACGGTGTGACGTTACGAGCGGCTGCGGCGGTATTGGCCCTGGCCTGGATGATTTATGTCCCAGGTATGGCCCACGCTGTCTCTGTGGCTGTGGAGGTCAACGGGCAAGCCATTACCGTGGCCGATATCGAGCAGCGGGTGCGTGATATCCATCGCGCCAAGCCCAGGATGCGTACCTCGGGCAGTGATGTGGCCCTGAGTGTGGAAGACATTGTGGGTTCCCTGGTCGACGAGCGGTTGCTGGCTCAGGAAGCCTTGACCATGGGCCTGGATGGTGGGGCGGAATTCCGCCGACGCATGCAGGCCTTTGTGCGCGATCAATCCATTTTGATGTTGTACAGGGAGGAGATCGAAAGCCAGGTGCAGGTGGAGGACGCTGCGATTATCGAACGTTACACCACGTCTCTGGGGGTGGAAGCCGCACCTCAGGAAGCCATCCCGGATCGTATGCGGGAGCGTATTGGCAAGACCCTGCGCAAGGAACGCACTGCGGCTTTGGCTGACGCCTTTGTGGCCCGGCTTCGGGAACAAGCCAAGGTTGTGGTGCACCAGGACCGTTTGCAGGCGGTGACGTTGCCCCTGTCCTCCACTGCCTCTGAAGGTACCCTGGCCGAAGTGGGTGAGGAGCAGGTGTCCATGGCCGATTTCATGGCCGATCTGGGCCGAGAATACGCCAAGGCAGAGCGCATGTTGCAACGTGGAGATGAAACGTCCCGCCTTGCGTGGCTCGAAGGGGCCAAGGAACGTGTGCTCGATGCCTTGCTGACCAACGTGCTCGTTGGTCGCGAGGCCTTGAAACGCGACTATTCCGTCCGGGAAGATTTTCAGCAGGCCGTGACCGTCCGCCGTGATGCGCTGTTGCAGGATGCCTTTCAGACGCAGGTATTGCTGCCTCTTGCCATAGCCGAAGACGGCGAACTCCGGGAGTTCTACGAAAGCCATGCCGAGCTGTATACCTGTGGCTGCCAAGTGCGGTTGGGCGAACTGCGCTTCAAGGAGCAGGAGCTGGCCTCAGCTGCCTTGGAGGAACTGCACAACGGAGCCGTGTTTGCGTTTCTGGCAAGACGGCTTGGCGGACGCTGCACCCCGGGAGAAGGCTGGGTGCCCGAGAGTGAATTGCCCCCAGTATTTCGCGCGGCGTTGGCCACCCTTCCTGAAGGAGGGCTCAGCGATGTGTTGACCCTGGGTAGGGATCTGGTGGTTCTTAAGCTCCGAGGTCGGCGTGGGTGCTCGGTTCTGCCTTACGACACGGTCCTGCCGGATTTGCAGCGCAGAGTGCGGGGACGCAAGTACAGCATGGTTCGGGAACAATATGTTCAGGCCCTGCGCAAGCGTGCACACATCGTGATGCATGACGATGTATTGCAGCAATTGGAAGACGCATTTTGGAAGACTCAACCGGACACCACCGTTCGATCGGAAAGGGGCGAGCCATGAGGCATGTGCTGCCTGTTGTAATACTGCTGCTCCTGTTCGTGTGGAGCGGTACCGTGTCCTGTAGCAAGGAATCCAGGCCTCCATTCGGCGGGATGGGCGCAGGCTGTGTGGACTGCCATGAGCCCGAGGTCGAGGGTTATGCGCGCATTGGAAAGGTTCACGCCCCGGTGGCCAAGGGCGACTGTGCCGCCTGCCACAAGCCTCATGGCCTTGTGGGGGGCGTGTATCTGCGTGCCAGTGGCGATGCTCTGTGCGTGGGATGCCATACGGACTTGAGCGACGTCGCGAATAGGAAGACCGCGCACGCCCCGGTGGCAGCGGGTGGTTGTTTGTCTTGCCATGATCCGCATGCCTCGGCACATCCGGCCCTAGTGCGTGAGCAGGGCCAGTGTTTCTCTTGTCACGACCGGGAACAGTTCGAACGCGCCGTGCGGCATCGGCCCCTGGACGAGGGTGGCTGCGCCGTCTGTCACGACGTGCATGGCTCGGACCACGGCAAGCTTTTGAAAGCCGAGGGGCAGAACGCCTGCGGCTCCTGCCATGCGCTTCAGTCCAAGGAATTTGCCACGGCCCATAGCGGGTTGGCTCCTTCCGGGGATTCGTGCACCACATGCCACACCCCACATTCTGCATCTGGTCCGGGTTTGCTCAGGGAGCAAGTGCATGCCCCTTTTGGCCGAGGCGATTGCGCCTCATGCCATGAGCCGTCTGTGGGGACGGGCCCCCCTGCCCTTAAACCCGGAGCGGTGCAATGCCAGGGCTGCCATGGGGATAAGGTCATGCACAAAGGGGGGAAACCCCATAGTGCGCAGGCGCAGGGCGGTTGCTTGTCCTGCCACAATCCGCATGCTTCGGACAATAAGGCCCAGACTCGGTTGCCCGGGGCTGAGCTTTGCTATTCGTGTCACCAGCAGGTCGAGGCTCGAATGGGCAAGTCCTACCGGCATACTCCCGTGAATACGGGGAACTGCACCGGCTGTCATGAACCACATTCCTCGGACCAGGACAACGGCCTGCGGGCGGAAGGCTCGGCCCTGTGCCTGCGGTGTCATGACAGCGCACCTTTCACCAAGGCGCGAGTGCATGCCCCGGTCAGAGACGGCGCATGCCTGAGCTGTCACGATGCCCACGCCTCGGACAACAAAGGCGTGCTCAAGGCCCCGGGGGCCGAGCTATGCTATTCCTGTCATCCCAAGCAACAGAAACGTTTTGACAAGGTCAACGTGCATACGCCTGTCAAGCTTGGACAATGTGTGTCCTGTCACAGTCCGCACAGCGCGCAACGCAGTGCTTTGCTCAGTGATACCCAGGAAAAGTTGTGCTTCAACTGTCACAGCGACATGAAGACGGAGTCTGTTGGTCAGGGTCATGCCCCTTTCAACAAAGGCGCCTGCGATACCTGTCATGCCAGCCACGCCAGTGATCAGGATTTTCATTTGGTGAGACCTGTGTCGGATATCTGTTCACAGTGCCATGAGCGATTGGTGGTTCAGGATCAAACCGTGGTGCATGAACCTTTCGCTGATGGCCAATGCACAGCGTGTCATACCCCGCATGGCAGCGGGGTGGGGCGGCTGCTGAATAGGCCGCCAGGTCCGTTGTGCCTGTCGTGCCACGACGAGGTGACGGACAGTCTTGAATCTGGCAAGTATCGCCATAAGCCTGCCCTGGATGGCGACTGCCTGTCCTGCCACCGGGGCCACTCCTCGAAGACTCCGGGGCTGTTGATCGCCCCGGGCGGTAAGGTCTGCAAGACGTGCCATGCCAAAGGCAAGATAGGAAATCATCGCGGAGTGGACAGTACCAATGCCGACTGCTCTGGCTGTCATGCTCCGCATGCCGCAGATACCAAAGCCCTGTTGCTGCCTGTGCTGCACGGGCCATTTAAGGAGGGGGCGTGTTCCGACTGCCACAAATGAGACCTTCGGTGAGAGAGGAGGACGCGACATGTCCATGAAACTGTGTTGGAGCATACCGGTGTGGGTGGTGGTCTTGGCCGCACTCCTGCTCTGGCTGTTCGTGCCTTGGGCCTCGGGTGCCCGACCGGGGGCCAGTCCTCCGGATGGGTGCGTTTCGTGTCACCCTGAATTGAAGGCAAAGATCGCTCAGTCCAACGCGCATGACCCTTTTCGCAAACAACAGTGCGATAGTTGTCATACGGTGCATGCCTCCCAATATGGGCATCTGCTCAAGGCGGAACCACGTGAGCTTTGTCTGCGCTGTCACGAAGGCGGCGGGCGGGGTTCCGGCGATGTTGTCCATTCTCCCTATGGCTCCGGGGACTGCATGAAATGCCATGATCCGCATTCTTCGGGTCGCAAGAACATGCTTGTTGCCGATAAGGACGCCCTGTGTTTTGGCTGTCACGATAAGGATCGGATTGCCAAGGGGAACCTTCACGCCCCTGTGCGCCAAGGGAACTGCCTGGGGTGTCATCAGGCGCATACGTCCAAATATGATGGCTTGCTCAGTAAGCAGCGTGGGGCGTTGTGCAAGGGCTGCCACTCCGATGCGGGTGCAAAGAAGGGGGCGCACCGCGGCTATTCGGTTGCGAATTCTGATTGCATGTCCTGCCACAGTCCGCACAGTTCACCGCGCAAGGCCCTGGTCATGGACTCCAGCCATGAGCCTTTCAAGCGCGGTCAATGCTCCGCCTGTCACCAAAAAGCTGCAGGGGGTGGTGCGCTCAAGGAACAGGGTGCGCAACTCTGTCTGCGCTGCCACGAGAAGCAGGCCGAGAGCTTCCGTAAGACCGTAAGCCATGCAGGCCAAGGGGTGTATTGTCTGAATTGTCATGGTCCGCATGCCTCGGAGCGCGACAAGCTTCGCCGTTCAAGTGAGGCCACGATGTGTCTGGAGTGCCATAGCGACACAGCGGAACTGATGCGTGATCCCCGCGCTTCCTATAAACATCCGTTGGTCAAGGAAGGGCGGTGCACCAGTTGCCACACGCCCCATGGTTCGGATCAGCCCCACCTGCTCGACAAGGGAGAAGTGGGCGGATGCACCAAATGTCATGAGCGACATGCCGAGTTTACGCATCCTATTGGCGAAGACACGGTGGACCCGCGCTCCAAGCGGGATATCTCGTGCATCACCTGCCACAATCTGATGGGCAGCCCCTATCCTTTTGCACTGCGGTTCGACAGGAAGAAAGACCTGTGTCTGCAATGTCACAAGGGATACTAGTACACTGTACGCCCTAAAAATTCGTATTTACAAAACAGCTACAAGTCTGTGAAAGTATTCTTTTCAAGATAAAAATCAGGATGTTAAAATGAGGACGTACTATCCGAAGGATTACGTTATACGATGTACTAGGGCCAGCCGCGAAGTGAGGATGAAATAGATGGCAACGCGCACGATTATTCTGTTCCTGGCCTTGGCGCTGGTTTTGCCCTGCTCCTCGCAGGCAGGCAGCTCGGAGCCCGAGCATCTGATGTCAGTGGTCCGCTCCGCCGAAACCGGTCCTTTTGGGCTGTTGGGTGGTGTTTTTTTCGACGAGGTCCGCAAACGGCTGTATGTGGCAGACACGACTGGTGGCCGTATCCTGGCCTATGACTCGGCATTCGGCTTTGTGTCACAGTTCGACGGGGGCGGAAGGCTCAGTGCTCCATCGGCTCTGGTACGCGACAGGCAGGGCATCTTCTATGTCATCCAGGCCGGGGAAGGAGCCGTACTGGCAGTGGATATGCAGCTCAAGACCATGGAACCGTTGAGCCTGAAGGGTGCGCCCGGTGTGAACGCCGTGCATCCTGTCAACCTTGCCCTGGACGAGGATGACAACCTCTATGTGGCCGATGCCGCCAACCAGCAGGTATTGATTTTCGGCCTGGACCGGCGCTACCGGGGCGTCATTCACGTCCCTCAAGGGGACGGGTTGCGGGATGTGAAGGTGGTCGGGGGGCGTGTCTATGTGGTGAATGCGCTCAAGGGTGGAGTGTGTGTGTATGACCTTTCCGGAAAGCTCGTGGCGCAGTTCGGCGTTCGAGGTCGGGGCCGGGGGGAAATGGCCTTTCCCGTCAGCCTTGCCGTTGCCTCCGGGGGGCAGATCCATGTCCTGGACAGCCACCGCTGCAAGATTTTGGTCTTTTTGGCCCAGGGGACATTCCTGCATGAATTCTCCAGGGAAGGCTGGCGGGAGGGGCGACTACATTACCCATCCTATCTTTTCAGGAATGAAGAGGGGCAGTTGTTCGTGGTGGATAGACAGAACAAACGGGTGAGCGTGTTTGAGCAAGGGCGCTGATGAACAGGCGAAGTGGTGTGGCCGCATGGCTCCTGGCCTGGCTGGCTGGCCTGATGCTGCTGGCTCAGGGCCAGAATCTCGGGGCCCGGGTGTCGGGGCCGTGTTCCGATTGCCACACCATGCACAACAGCCAGGACGCAGCGCCCATGGCCTATGGATTCACCGGCAGCAGCTATGAAGCCCAATCTGACCCCAATGCCAATCTGTTAATCACGGATTGTCTGGGCTGCCATTCGGCCTTGGATGGCAGCACCTGGCGGGACGCCACCACAGGGGCTCCCATCGTGTTCAATACCTCGGCGCCGAACTATGGGGCCTCCTCGGATGGCGGGACTACGCGCCAGGGCTTGGCCGCAGGCAATTTCTACTGGACAGGGCAGGATGATGCCAATGGTCATAATATCATGGCTACCGATGCTTCGTTGAGCACTGCTCCGGGCAATACGGTGAGCTGCGGTGGCGATTCCTGCCACAACAACCTCGATCGGGCCTATGGTGGTGGGGGATTTCTCAATGGCCGGGCGGCGTGCACTGGATGTCACATGGTCACGGGGAGTACGACTCCCTCTGTGACGGGCTGGCATCACAGGGATGACGCGGGGCCGGTGGTGAATAGCGCCGACCAGGGTTGGTATCGATTTCTTGCCGGGCACGAGACCGGCGACGGGCACGGAGTGTCGGGGCTTGAGGATGATGATTGGGAGCACTCAGTGTCCGCCTTGGATCATAACGAGTACCTGGGCAACGCGGGCGACAAGACGGATGCCCAGGCCATGGCCCGCGAGGGGAATACCATGAGTGGGTTCTGTGCCGGATGCCACGGCAATTTTCATGAGCAGAATACATCTGGGGTGGGTGGTTCACCCTGGATACGCCATCCTTCGGATGCCGTGATTCCGGCCGGTGGCGAGTACGCCGCGTTCATCGCCTATAATCCCCTGGTGCCTGTGGCCCGGCCAAGCCTGGGCGGAGCCGCCAGCCCGGGCGTGACGCCCGGCTCGGACATGGTGATGTGCCTTTCCTGTCACCGGGCGCACGCCAGCCCCTATTACAAGATGATGCGTTGGGATTATCGCAGCAACGACCTGAGCACCTCGTTATCGGGCTGTGCTGCATGTCACACCAAGAAGAATTAGAAGGGGGAAGGGATGCGCGTTGGATGGGTATGGCTGGGAGCGTTGACACTGTGCGCCCTGGCTGCGGTGGCCAGGGCCGGACCCTATCTCGACTCGGCCCATGGTGATGTGGGCATTGGGGTGGCTCGTTTTTCTGTGACGCAATACACCCGCGGGCATTGCGGCCATTGTCATGAGCAGCACGCCAGCATCGACGGCAGCGAGCCCAGTCCCTCCGGCGGGCCGGGGGCGTACCTGCTGTATGAGACCAATCACGTCAGCCAGACCGAAAACTTCTGCTTCACTTGCCATACAGGGGTTGGCGGCAACCAGGTGGGTGGCATCAGCATCAACCGCAGTTACACATACAATTTCGGGGGAGACACCAGCCCCGGTAGCTACGACTCAGATATCGCCGCGGCATTTTCGCATACCTCGTCCGGCTCGTCACACCATTTGGACAGCATTGTCAGCCAGGTGCTGGGCAAGACCATGTATGATGCCAATAACAATCCGTGGTCGCTGCCTGTGGATATTAATCCCTGTGACGCCTGCCATAACCCGCATCTGGTCAGGCGCAACTATCCGGTATCCATCTCGGGTGGTCTGCTGGGAGCGGCAGTGACACGTCCCTCAGATCCGGACAATGTGTGGGGGGATGACAGCTCGGAGCGCGCCAGTGCCGTAGGTTGGTATCAGGCGCCGTATTGGTACGCCAGCACGGACAGGTTCGAGCCAGCCAACAACAGCGTGCAGGATGGCAGCAATCTGCCCGATTACAATCGGCTGTGTACCGATTGCCACAACGATTACAATACGATTTACAGTGAAAATCCCATGCTGCCTAACGGCCCCAGGAATCTGCGCAAGCTCATCTGGACCGACCAGACTGGATCGGTCACCTCCGATGCCCATGGAGGGTTTGATGGATCACCCGACAGGTTGCAACTGCCGTATTCGGCTCTGGGCGGCAGCAATGTCATCCTGGGCTGCTTGGACTGTCATGAACCCCATGGCACGCCGAACAATATCTATCTGCTCCGGTCCTCGGTCAACGGCAAGACCGTTAACGTCACCGAAGTGACTGATGCGGCCTGGCTCAGCTTTTGTCAAAATTCCTGCCACGGTAAAAAACACGCCTGGAAGGTGGGCTGTGCCGGATGTCATTCCCACGGCGCGGCAAGAGGTGGTTTCTAGCTGTGGCTGTCATTTGCCTTCTTACTTATGACAATTAGCAGCCATTTCATGTCTTGTTTGGTAAAATTATTCCTGACGCCGAACGACTATTCCCCCGCCCATTCAGAGCCGCCCCAATGTAACGCGACACGCGTTTTTGACACTTGCGACACGCGTTTTTGACACCCTTGCTGAAGGGTCCGCTCGCGGGGGCGACATGTCCGGAATTGATGCGACAAAAATCCGCCTTTTATAGATCTTCGCAAATGAATTGATACTTTCAGCGTAATTTGTCATAATGCCCTAACCAACACAAAAGGGAGAGGGTATTATGGCGGTTCGAGGAAGAGCACTTGCCCCGGAAGTTAAGAAATTGATCGTTTCGGTAAAACTTTATTTTGATAGAAACAAATCCAAGGAAGAAGCTTCCGTGCCTAGTGTTCAAAAGGCCGCAGAAGCGACGAATATTGGAATTGCGACAGTAAAAAGGATCATGGCGGATTACAATCGGAATCCTGCTTTACTTGAGCGTTCTCCAAGCGAACGAGGTCGTAAGGCACATGTAATAGACGCATCGCATCAGGAAAATGTCCGGGCCTATATTAGAGAAGCCAACAAGAACGGGAGCTATATTACACTTGCCGATATTCATAAGTTTCTATTGAAAAATGGCGCCGGTCCTTCATTTCATATTTCCACTCTGGCCAGAACTCTTGATCGATGGGGATTTGAATTTGGAAAAGGAACACGATCGCAGCACTTAAAGGAGAAAGATCATGTTGTGGCCGCTCGGCAACGTTATCTGCGAAAGAAAATCAGGAACCGGGCGTCAGACCAAAGTGACAACATAGAAACGATCCGTCCTGAGGTTTATCTGGATGAATCATATGTCAACAAGAATCACAGCAATGATTATATCTGGTATTACGGGGAGGATGGTCCTTGGGTTCAAAAGCCAACTGGAAAGGGCGAGCGGCTGATAATTATGAATGCCATCACACAGGACGGCTGGGTACCCAATGCAAAGACAGTTTTCAAAAGCACAAAAAAAACAGGAGATTATCACGGTCAAATGAATGCCACACTATTCACCAAGTGGTTTGAAGAAAAATTGCTTCCCAATATTCCCGGTAATTCTTTAATTGTAATGGATAATGCGTCGTACCATAATCTGTTGTCCCCTCATTCCGCCCCGACTCCGGTTTGCTCAAAAAAGAAAATTCGAGATTGGCTGGAGAATAACAATATTGCCTGCAGCGAAGACTGTTTAAAAGCTGAACTGGTTGAAATTTTAAGAAAAGTCGCTCCTACCCAAACCTATGTTATTGATGAAATTGCCCAAGAACATGGCCATGAAGTTATTAGAACGCCTCCTTATCATCCTGAATTGCAGCCAATAGAAACCTGTTGGGGGGTAGTTAAAAATCACATGGCGAGAAACTGTGATTTCTCAATGAAAAACATGGAAAATCAACTTGATAATGGCTTTGCAAAAGTGACAGCGAAAACATGTACAACCATTATCAAGAAAGTAAGAGAAAAAGAAAATTGTTTCTGGATGGAAGCATTAGAATCTGATGAATAGAAATGGTATCAATTCACCTGCGAAGATCTATAGCTTATCAGTCTCCACCCATGAACTGCCATTGTACTTAAGAACATAGGCTGAACCCTTGTCATCATTCAAAGATGCCCCCACCAATGCGGTAGTCCCATCCTCGGATATGGAGACGGAAGAGCCAAAATAGTCAGAACTAGTGTTGCGTCCGCTAAATTACTGAACTATTCGAAGTAGCATTTGTTACTTGAATGACGCGGAGTATCTGCATTTTCTACTATATAAAAAGTACATGAACTTGACGGACGCAACACTAGCCCCATCAGAGGCTAATAATTTATATTCGGGTAGCAAAACCAGCCCTGCATTATCAGGAAAAGACCTTCCATCTCCCCACATCACTCGGACCGCACCGTTTTTGCCGGGACATCCATAACCCCCCCCGCCCCCATAATCTCCACCGGAATCACCTTGGCCGGAATCATAGGCATTTTGTCCACCGGCCCCACTAGGGCCTTCACCGTATAGGCCGACTCCACCCCCATATCCTGCATATCCCCCTGCGCCTCCACCGCCTCCGCTTCCGGGTAGGCCGGGGGCAGTGATATTATTTGAAATCCTATCACCGCCATTTCCCGAATAACCACCCGCGCCACCCCCACCAAATCCGTTGGCTTTTCCACCACTCCCTCCACCATCTCCGACATAGCTTGCACGACTGTTTTGTGATTTTAATCCTCCTTGAGCCCAAACGATTGAAGGGTCTTTGAAATACGAATCACCTCCAACCATTGTCGCATTGTCTCCTCCTGCGCCTCCACCAACAGCAACGACATGTACCCAGATAACATCTTCAGGCACAACAAACTGATAGGTTCCTGGTGTATCCCAAACAATACCCATCCTGTCACTATCTACCCTTCCCCCACAATACATAATTTCAAAACAATAATTTACCCAATCAGTTCCATTACACCTTTGCATTTGGCCTTCATCGGTAATGCGTGTTTTCCCTGCACATTGAATATTTGCATTGCAGGCATCCACGATGGAAGTGGCTGCAAAGGCCGTCGAACAAAGGCCAATCATAAACATAAATAAAAATGTAATTTTTTTCATATTTTTTCTCTTTAAAAAAGTTTCCTAAAGGTCAAAAGTCAAGACCAACGGTTATTCTTGAAAGTCTATCCTTATCTTACCACATAAAAAAAAATAAAAAAAACTGATCAACTACATGCTTCTAGTACATCGTATAACGTAATCCTTCGGATAGTACGTCCTCATTTTAACATCCTGATTTTTATCTTGAAAAGAATACTTTCACAGACTTGTAGCTGTTTTGTAAATACGAATTTTTAGGGCGTACAGTGTACTAGTAGTGTATCAGCTTTTTTTGAAAAAACCAAAAAAATAGGAATCTTTTCAGTCAGTCAATATTTACCTCATATTTTTGCATATAAAAAACTACTTTCATCCTTGATTTTGATATCTCGACAAGAGACATGGAGCGTAGAAACATAGCTGACACGCCCACGGTTGCCCTAAATTGACAAGCTACACTATCAAGCTACCGTTATCCCATCAAAATCACCTTCAGTCCTTAAAATCGAAATTTTGACACCTTGTTGGTATCTGCTATGTCAAACTACATGATATTTTGAAATAATTGATCCATCAAAACAGTTTTTTTCGCTTTGGAAACTCATTTTTTTGATAATTATTGTCTAACTATTTGATTTTACGGCATATTAGATAAATCTAACTTATAACTATTTGATTTTATTCATTGTTAGACGTGTCTAACTCGTTTGCTTGTTTATAAACAAGAAATGAAAAAGTATAAATAGATATTATTAATAATAAAAATCCTATTTTTTTTGTCTTCAGTATGGAAATAAGGATCAGTGACAATAAGCAAAGATTGGCTAAACAAGTCTACTGAAAATCTTCTCTTATGGAATAGGAGGAATAAGGGAATCAGGAATCAGTGACAATGAGCAGAAATTGACTAAACAAGTCTACTGAAAATTTTCTCTTATGGAGTAGTTAAAAAAAAATATTTTTTGAGATAAAAATTATTTTTTGAGATTATCAAAACTCCACAAAATTTTAGGAGGTTGCAGCGGTCGACGATAACACGCATAAAGTCGACGATAACACGCACTTTGGTCGACGATAACACGCATCATGACAAGTGTAGATATTTATCATTATATATGTTTTTTTGGTAAACTACTTATTATTTTTCAGGTAAACGTCAACCAATTTTATCTGTAATATCCCCTAAACTCCTGACCAACAAAACGCGATGTTTTGGTCGAAGCTATGCCGACATCGGTAGGTGCTATGCCGTGCCAGATGGTCAAACATAAAAACACCCCGAGAATCACAAACAATGGATTCCCGGGGTGTTGTCAGTTGCTTATTTATAATCACCTACGCGGTATAAAACTATGCCGAAATCTTAAAAAGGTGAAGGATTACCGAATTCAAAATCACTCACATCTGTAGCAAATTTATCTATCTTTTTTGTTGTTGAAGCGTTAGGGCTTTCAATTTGTTTTGTTTTTTGAACATAAACTTTTCCCGATTTATCAATCCAACACGTCCAACCAGTAATCATTGATATTTTTTCAAAAGCTTTTTTTAGGTTATATTTAAAAGATTTTAAGGAGTCTTCACTACCGCAAAGATCCTTTATCGTTTCAACATACATAGGGAAAGGTTTTTTATGAGAAGAATAAAATCGAAACAACCAAACGGCAAGTTGCCCGTTTAGCTCATGACGTTTTTGAGGGTCAATTTTTGAAAAATCATTATTTCCAAACAAACAATCCATCTTTGGATTAAGCCGCATGGAATATTCTTTCTTTTTTTCGTCATAAAATATTTCTTCTACCAAGTGCCCAAGATACATATATTTATCATTTTTAATTTCGACCACTCCACTTGTTAGCCTTGCAAGAGAACTTTTCAACCAATCATACTCTTTTCCACCTCTCCCTGTTTTTTTTATTTTTTTAAGTATTTGATTTTTCGTGAAAACTATATCCTTTTCAAGATTTCTGTTTCTAAAAAAATGGAGACACTGCTCCCACACGTCCAAATCGGATTGATCTAATTGTTGCCCTGTATAGAAAATGGTAGTTTTGCCTATCGCGCAGACAGATTTATTTTCAACATATTTTCTTTTTCCTTTGGGAACCACTCCAAAGCGTGCCGACCTTAAGACTCCATTTGGCGCGGCCCTTTTGTCATCCCCCCACCAAGGCAATCGATTCCCCCCTTTTTGCTCCTCATAATCCATATTGATATTTCCAAAAGCTTCATAAGCCTCATCGTCGATATCTTCATAACTATTCACAATATCTTGAATATCATACATAAACAGCCTCCTATTTTTAGTTTTTAGTTTTAATTGTACCATGAAAAAACTAAAAGACCAAAAAAAAGAGGCATTTTCTTTGGAGAGTACCCAAGATCGATTTTTTGTTAAAAAACCATCAAGCTAGAGTTTAGAGTCTCAGGCAGCTGAGTCATTCAAAATTTGGGCGCACTCATCCATTCCGACCTTTCGGGTCGGCTGTTCAAAGACACTCTCAACTACAATTTTAGGCGAATTTAGGCTTTTGAGCCGGTTTTCGGACTCAATATCTGTTCCGGGAAGAAACATTTTTGCTGTTTTCGGTCCCAGAACCTTCGCACCCTGTAATTGCGAAAAATTTTCGCAGCAGCCTTGGCCACCCAGCCAGCTGTTGCGGGACAATTTTTTCTCCACGGAATGGGCATCATGGATTGCGCGACGCTTGGACCGTAAACCATGGCCAAAAGACGAGTCAATCCATAGGCAATGCAAACAATACATCTCCATCGAGCTGCGACCTGTCTTGTTTGCTGCCATGTATCTTTGAAACCAAAGATGTTCTTCAGTTCGTTGAAGCAGGACTCTATCCACCAACGAGCAGCATATTTTTGAATGACGTCGAAGCCTGAAAGGGAAATGTCTG
>NZ_JBSPZA010000039.1:0-25209 GCF_053851535.1 Desulfoplanes sp. PS50
AACATGGTTTTTCGGCAAAAAGTCCGGCAACGGCTTGATGAACGATGCCTGGCTCGGTCAGACAGTCAAACCGCCCGGAACGGGGCAAGCCGGCCACTCTATTCCAGGTACTTGGACAAGAACAAATGTGCCTTGCCGAGGCGGCTGGGAGGTATGGACAAAAGGAACGTTGTAGACCATGGCGGAGGTACAAGCGATGTATCCGGTTACGATCGGGCGGGGTACTCGTCGGCAGACAGACCAAGGAATATCCATGAAGGATGGTTTTTTTCATAGCGAGCAGGATTTTCTTACCTGCATCGACAGGTATTTTCCACGGGATCATACAGGACTGTATCTCGGCAGGGGGGATGATTGCGCTGTGTTTGCCTGTCCGGATTCCCTGTGCGTGACCACGGATCTCTTTGTGGAGGATGTCCATTTCAGAAGGTCCTATTTTTCACCCTGGGATATCGGGCACAAGGCCCTGGCCGTGAACTTGAGTGATCTTGCCTCCATGGGGGCGGCTCCCCTGGGATTCAGTCTGGCCCTGGTGGCTCCTCCGGGGATTCCCGTTGCATTCTGGGATGATTTTTTCAAGGGAATGGCAGCATTGGCCGGGCGGTATCATATTGCCCTGACCGGTGGGGATTTGAGTGGCGGGGAAAAGATCACTGTCGGGATCACTGCCTGGGGGGCACCTGCGGGAAAGGTCCTCAAACGGGGTACGACCAGAATCGGTGATGCCTTGTTTGTTGTCGGTACCCTGGGTATGGCCCGGACCGGTCTGCTCGCCCTCGAGCAGGGGATCTTGGAACAGAGCTATCCTAAATGTGTGAAACACCATCTGCGTCCCGACCCCAAGGTGGACCAGGGGCTGATTATGTCCGGGTTGCCGGGAATCCGGGGGGCCATGGATGTATCCGATGGCCTGGATCGGGATCTGCCCAGGTTTCTTGCCTCGGGACAAGGGGCGGATATGACCATCGATCCCGCCGTGATGCATGCGGAAGTCATCTCCTACTGTGCCAGGCATGCCCAGGATCCGGCCCGATTTTGTCTCACGGGCGGGGAGGATTATGCATTGCTCGCAGCTGTTGAACCGGACTCGCTGGAGGTGGTGTTGCAACGGGTTCCAGGGTCGTGGGCGCTGGGAACCGTCACCCGTGAAGGGTTTCGTTTACAAGGGAAGCAAATACGATTACAAGGCTTTGACCATTTCTCCAGCACGCACTCCCAGCCATGAGACACGAACCTATGATGAAAACGACGTTTTTCGGACAATTCCTCCTTGATCAGGGTCTGATCACCCAGGGACAACTCGACGAGGCTATCGCCTTGCAGCGGGAGAGTAATGTCTTACTCGGTGCTCTTGCCATAAACAAGGGATTCATGACCAAAGAGCAGGTCGTTGATGTCATGCAGGAACAACACTGTCGGCATGGCAGGTTTGGCGAACTGGCCCGCAGAAAGAATTACCTGACCGATGATCAGGTCCAGGAGTTGCTGCACGCCCAGGGATCAAACCATGTTTTCCTGGGCGAGGCACTGACCAGGAGGAACTATCTGGATATCAGGGAGCTCACCAGGCAGCTCAAACGATTTGAAGAGGATATTCGCAAGAAGGAAGCCTCCCTGCAGGTCATTTTGGAAAGTCTGGACGATCAGCATGTTTTTGCCTCGGTTTGTAAGATGTCCCGGGAATATCTGTATCGGCTGGGGTACACGGCCCATGTCAAAAAGGTGGACAACATTCTTCCCTCGAAGACATTCGACCACGTGTTCTTCATGACCCTGGTGGAAGGAACAACCGTTTATTATTGTGGCTTTTATTTGACAGACGTCATGGCCTATCAGATTGCCTATGGAAAGCTTCCCGAGGTCGCGTTTCCGACTCGTGAGACCTTTAACAAGGATCTGGCCGGGATTTTCTACAATTTGAACCTGGTTATCTGCGAAGAAATGCATCGCAAGGGGCTCGATGTGAGCGTGGGGGATTCAGGCGTTCTTCAACCGGAGAATGTCTCTTCCTGGACCTGTCTCCATGTAGAGACGCTGATCGAAACCTTTCAGGTTGTTCTTGGAAAAGGTCCGGTACCGGGGGCGTGATCGGCTCAAGACCGGTTTGTTCTCAGGGCCGGCTCAACCCGCCCAAAACGGGGCGAACCGGCCATGCTCTAGCAACCGCTTGAACTTGAAACTCAAAACCTAAAACTTGAAACTGCGGCTGGCCGCATGAGTATCCTTTTGTTGGCGGGAAAAAAACGCAGTAAAAACAGGATATTTGTACTCAAAATACGACATGGCCGGGATCGAGGAGATTCGATCCCGGCCATGTCGTATTTTAGCGTGTTCGGGTCAGCATCCGGGCCATGAACTTGTAAAAAAACATGGCCGTTTCCCGGTCTTTTGCTTCCAATTCTGCGAGCTTTTCTCTGGAGATGCCGGCCACCAATGCCTGGTGTTCGACCCTGGCCGTGTAGGGCGAGGGGCCTGCCTGCCAGGCTGCTTGCGGGGCGATGACCCTGCCCGGCCCCAGAACCTCGAGTCGGCGGGGGGTGCCCTGATCATCATCCACAAAAAGAGAAATGCTTCCCCAAAGGACAAGAAATACCTTCGTGGAAAGGCTGCCCTCCTGTACAAGGATCTCACCGGCTGCAAGCGATTTTCTTTCAATAAAGGTTTCCATCCGTTCCAGAATCTCTTCAAGGCGTTCCTGTTGCCTCAGATGGGTATCCAGTTCATCGGCAGCGGCATGGAAGAGGGCTTCGCGCACCCGGGCTCCTTTGCGTCCCTGTTCCAGGGTTTGGTGATAGGCAGACAAGATATCATCTTCAGCCTTTTCCAGGGCACCGTCCTCGTCCCTGTAGAGGGTGAATCTCTCCATAACCTCCGGGGAGGCGTTTTTCTCGAGCAGCTGGACCAATCTTCTGGGCGGGGCTGCCAGTGAGATATAGACATTTTTGGCCAGACATTGCTGGCCCATACGCTGAAACGTGGAAACAGCGGAAATATCGAATCCGTGAATGCGTTTTAGATCGATGATGACCCGCTTTACGGGTAAATCACTTTCGAGAAGTTCCTTGACCTGTTTGCCCAGAAAAAAGGTCGATCCGAAAAAGAGGTACCCCGTGAGTTTGAATATTCGGCATTGCTGTCCATGCTGGGAAAGAATGATCTGATCCGGGATGGAACGCTTGGTGGAACTTCGAAGATCGGACAGGGGGTGTTGTTCCCGGATCACGGGAATGCGGGTGAATCGGACCATGAAGATGACGATGGTCAGCCCGAGACCCAGGGAGACGCCGAGCAGAAAGCCCTTGGCCACGATGGTGACGACAATGGCGACCACGATCAGGTAGTCCACCGGGGTCAGTCGTTTCCAGCCGGTCACGAGCCATTCGTGGACAAAAAAGGAGCCGAGCAGGAAAAGCAGTCCCCCGAGAAGGGGTTTGGGAAGAAAAGAAAGTCCGTTGGCACCCAAAAAAAGGACACCCAGACAGACCAGAGATGCGGTGATGGGGATGATTCGGGTCACCGTGCTGCTTCGTGGGCCGAGCATGCTCAAGGAAAGGGTGCCGTATCCTGCAAAACCACCTCCCAGCGCGGCGAGCATGTTTCCGGCCGATTCCACGCGTAATTCCCTGTCCAGGTCGATATCCTGCCTGGCCCCCAGCTCGATGCCGTTCATGTTCAGGATCAGACCGACAAGGGCGAGCAGGGCCACTGTCAGAATGTCTGGCAGGTGATGAACAAGGGTAAGCCAGTGGATGCTGGTGGCGGTTTCAAGGGTGAATCCCGGCCAGATCTGACCCGAGGGCATGGTTTCAAGCAGCCATCCTTTGGACCTGAGATCGATGATGGTGAAATCGGTTATTGCAACGAAAAGAAAAAAAATCGCAAAGCCCGCGAGCATGGAGCCCGGTAGGATCAGAACGTGCTGGGTGCGTCGCATGAACCCAAACACCATCAGGGCAAAAACAACGCCTGGAGACCAATGAACGAGCAATTCAAGGCTCAGATACTGGGGAAGGGTGGACCAGGAAAGGGAGGTTCCGGTCATCACGCCGAAGCTGCCGATCATGAGTGCCGCACCGCTGCCGGCAAGAAATCCTCCGATGACCGGATAGGGCAGAAATCGGGCAATGTTCGAGAATTTGAATCGTCCTATTCCCCAGAAGAAAATCGCCGTGACCAGGGCCGATCCCATAATCGTTGCGCTGACCGTTGCAAATTGCGCTTCAGGAGACGCTGCTGCCAGTGTCGCGGCAATGGAAGCCGCTGCCAGGGAGAGAATGGCCACCGGAGTATCCTGGGGCAGGCTGACCATTGTGGTGAACGAGCTGAACAGGCCGGTGATCAGGCTCATGGCTGCCGCCCCGAAGATGCACATGCCTGCCGCCCGGGTGGCGAACGACGACAAGGGACCGGAAAAGATCACGCTGGCAAAGGATATTTCCACAAGGACCAGAATGGCCCCGATGATCACACCCTGAATCAGTCCCGGGAGGAGTTTGGGGGAACGGATGTCGGCAAGAAGTTCGCGAAGATGGCTGGCAACGGATGCATGCATGGTGGCGGTGGTGTCTGGTCTGTTTCAACGTGAAAGAAAGTGGAAGAACCTGCAAAAATACCTAATGCGGCCAAGCCGCAGTTTGAGGTTTTAAGTTTCAAGTTCAAGCGGTTATAAAATTTTCTTGTTTTTTATGGCAGACTTTCACGCGAAAGATACTAACAAAAACGTCGAACTATGTAGAGTTTTTTTTTCGGGCGGATCCGGGAGGATGCGTTAGCCTCCAACGGGATTTTGGGTTGAAACACCCAGGGCTGATTTGTTCTCATGGCCGGCTTGCCCCATTCCGGGCGCTTTGAAACTCCCTCGCGGGCCTCGTACCATCAAGCCGTTGCTCCATAAGAACATGGTTTTTCGGCAAAAAGTTCGGCAACGGCTTGATGAACGATGCCTGGCTCGGTCAGACAGTCAAACCGCCCGGAACGGGGCAAGCCGGCCACTCTATTCCAGGTACTTGGACAAGAACAAATTTGCCTTGTTGAAACACCATTCCGACCTTGCTCATTGCCCTTGTCTCGTCTATCCATTTCTCGCTGCATCTCGATGCAGGTTCATCCGGATCCCTGTCACAAAACACCCCGAGGGCGGCATCCGTCTTCCTTCCAACCCAAGCACTTCATTGCGATACCTTTATGCTCATCGATTACAAGAACGAACTCAATCCCGCCCAATACCGTGCAGCGACAACGACTGAAGGCCCTTTGCTGGTCATTGCAGGAGCCGGAAGCGGCAAAACCCGGACCATTGTCTATCGTCTCGCCTATCTGGTGGAACAGGGCATTCCCCCGACTTCCATTCTGCTGCTTACCTTCACCCGCAAGGCCTCCCAGGAAATGCTCGCCCGGGCCGGTGAATTGTTGGGTATGGGGATGCACACGGTGCGTGGGGGAACGTTTCACAGTTTCGCGTTTTTTCTTCTGCGCAGGTATGCCCATCTCCTGGGGTATGAAAAGGGATTTACCGTTCTCGATCGCGCGGATGCCGAGGCCCTGGTCAAACAGGCCAAGGATGAACTCGGCATTGCCAAGGGAGATCGATCCTTTCCCAAGAAATCCACCGTGATCGGGCTGTTGAGTCAGGCCCGTAACAAGGAGATGGATCTGGAAGATATCCTGCGCAAGGATGCCGGACATCTGGGAAGTTACGGGGATGATCTCGTGCGGCTTGGCGAACGCTATAAGGAACTCAAGAAAAACTACCAGGTTTTCGACTATGATGACTTGTTGTTCGTGCTTGAAGAATTGCTCACCTCCCATCCCGATGTTCTTGAGGCGGAACGGCAGGCCTACCAGTATATCATGGTCGATGAATACCAGGATACCAATCGGGTCCAGGCCAGGCTGATCAAACTCCTGGCCGGGGAAACAGCCAATGTCATGGCCGTAGGGGATGACGCCCAGTCCATCTATGCCTTCAGAGGGGCGAACATCCAGAACATCTTCGATTTTCCCGAGGCCTTCCCCGGGACCACCGTGATCAAGCTGGAACAGAACTATCGCTCGGTCCAGCCGATCCTCTCCCTGACCAACGCCATTCTGGCCGGTTCCAGGGAAAAATACGCCAAGAAACTTTTTTCCGAGCGGGAGGGGACCAGCCTGCCTGAATTGGTCAAGCCCCTGAGTGATTCCACCGAGGCCCGTTTGGTCGTGGCCAAGATTCTTGAGCTGGAAAAACAGTTCCCCCTGCATGAGATAGCGGTTTTGTTCCGGGCCGGCTATCATTCCTACGCCCTGGAAGTGGAACTCAACAAGATCGGGCTCCGGTTTCAGAAATACGGGGGGATCAAGTTTTCCGATGCCGCACACATCAAGGACGCCCTCGCCTTCATCAAGCTGGTGGCCAATCCGTTGGATCTGCCTTCGTTTCGCCGGGCCTTTTCAGGGATCAAGGGGGTCGGGCCCAAGACCTGTGAGGGATTGTTCCACGCCGTGGCCAGTGGTGATCGGGAGAGGATCGACACGGCATGTAAGAAAAAAGGGCAGATACGTACGGTCATGAACCTGCTCGACAGCCTGCGCGAGTCCTCACCCACACCGCTGTCCGCCCTGGAAGCGGTATACGAATACTACAAGCCCCTGGTGGAGCGTATCTTTCCGGATGATTATCCACGCCGGATTGCCGGTCTGGACGAATTGGCCCAGATCGCCTCGCCATATAAGGATATCGAGACCTTTCTGGCAGATCTGACCCTGGATAATCCGGATCAGCTCGGCAAGAGCGATGTCAGGGAAGATCATCTCATCCTGTCCACGGTCCATTCGTCCAAGGGACTTGAATGGTCGGCCGTGATTCTCATCAATCTTGTGGAGGACCGGTTTCCTTCCAAGCATGCCATGAACTCGGACGAAGAGTTCGAGGAAGAACGAAGATTGTTGTATGTGGCCTGCACCCGGGCCAGGGACTATCTGGGCCTGTTTGTGCCAAGCGCCCTGTACAACCGGTATTATCAAAGCAACGATCCCGCCATGCCCTGCCCATTTCTTCAGGATATCCCGGGTCATCTGTTCGCCGAATTCAAGGAGACCTATGCCGGTGGGCTGACCAAAAAAGCCAATACGGCCGGGAAATGTTCCTCTTTTGTTCCCCAAAAAAGGGCAGGAGAGGGGGCGGATTTTCTAACCCAAAAAGGGGGGGGGGCCTGCAGGCACAAGATTTTTGGCCGGGGCAAGATTGTCGAGCGGATCGAGCCGGACAAATACAAGATCAATTTTCCGGGATTCGGTCTCAAGGTGATCGTCAGGGATTATGTGGATCTGATCGAAGATTGACGGGTCGTCTGCACCAATGACGCAAAAAGGGATGCCGTTCACGGCATCCCTTTTTGCGTTTCACGGACCGGGTATGAACGATCCCTGGCTGGTTGTTGCAGTGCCTAGAGCTTGCACTCCTGTCCGCCCTCGCAATAGTTCCTGATGAATTGTCCAAGCTGGACACCGACATAGACGCATTGTACGTTGTTCATACAGTTCTCTACGTCTTCTTTTTCCATATGGGTTTGTAGCGTATGCTCGTCCTTGCTGAAGGTGGCTACCCAGGCCTGTTTGGATGTGTCGAAGTGGACCGCAAGTCCCAGGCCGTATGTTTCGATTTCCGGATGGATTTCCTTGAGTTTGGTTGTCAGATTCTCGGCTGTGATTTCCATGTTTCCTCCTTGGTGGGTGATCGATGCGTGGAAAATGCCTGCAGGCTCTTTGGCTCGGGCAAAGGATTGCTCACATACTCTTGTTTCTTGACTGCACTGATTGCTGCTCCAATCTATCCTTGGATATCATGTTGCTCAAGGAGCCAGGTTGCAATCTGATCGAATAGCTGCAGAGTTGGTAACCATGGCCGTATTTCATGAACCGGATGTCATTTGATTCCATTAACAGGGAGAAGTGTCAATGCGTGAGAGCGAAGAATCCTTTGATCTCGAGGCACAGGGAGCATTCCATGTGTTTCGTGATTTCATGTTTCACTTTATCCCTCTTGTCCTTGTCGCAATCGTCGTGGTCGGCACAGGGTTGGGAACGCAAAGGCATCTGCGGATCGAACGGATCAAGGTGCGGGAGCGTAATGTCATCGAACAGGAAATTCGGGTTATCCAGACGGATCTGGCCGCTCATGTTTCAGATGCCCTGCTTGTGGCCGAGGTTTTGCGAACGGGATTTCCCCTTTGTGCCGATGAGGCGTCTCGATGTTCCCTGTTGCAGGGTTTTCTGACTACCATGAGCCGGGTCAGAGGAGTCTACGATCAGATCCGTTTTCTGGACGATACGGGCAGGGAGGTTATTCGCGTGAACCGCAAAGAGGGAGGTGCCTACCTTGCCGACGACCGGGAACTTCAGGACAAAAGTTCCCGGCCCTCTTTCGTCCAGACCCTGTTCACCCGGGTGGACGCACGTATGTATCAGGCCAAGGAAGGAGGAAGAAACCGGGTTGTGGTCGGCTGAACGCCATCTGTCCCGGCCGGGCAAACCTCAGCGATCACTTGTTTGGAACGATGATCCTTTTACCCGGACAGATGAACGATATGCCCAGGGAAGAGCGGGTGCTGACCATCAACGCCTGGATGATCGGTTCGTTGACCGGTTTGTCGGATTCCCAGGTGACGATGAAGTTGGCGCCAACCCCTCCGGTCTTGTCCTGTTCGGGGACCGTGAAATCTTTCGATCCCAGGGGCGGAAGGATCAGCTGGTCGGTCACATGTCGTTTGATCAGTGCACCATGGTTGTCATGATAGTCGACCTCGACGATGCGGATCGATTTTTTGGGATCGGTGTTTCTGATGCTCAAGATGGTCATGAGCTCGAAGGGACGGGCCTTGGGGCCATAATAGATGTTTGAATAGACGGGAACATACAGGGTGCCCCTGGTGTGGAGTTCGTCCTCGGCCAGGGCCGGTCCGCTAAAGAGGCAGATAGTGGTCAGGCAGACCAGAAAAAGCGATCGAAAGCAATGGGTAGCCATGTCAAAATCCTCTGGAAAAAAGGTGCGATCCATTTATTCCCATTTGCGGATGGGCACACAGGAGATAGCGTTTTTGGGTGAGCCGTCAATGAGTTTGTCGCTGTAGGTCAGATAGATGAGCACATTGCGTTTGTGGTCATAAAATCTGATGACCTGCATGGTCTTGAAAAGGATGGAGGTTCTTTTTCTAAAAACCTTGCGTCCCTTTGTGTCGGTATTTCTGACCTCCTCGGGGAGGGTGACTGGGCCTGTCTGTCTGCAGGAAATGGATGCGTCCGAGGTGTCTTCGGCAACACCGAGGGCTCCGGAAACCCCGCCTCGTTTGGCCCTGCTCAGGTAGCAGGTTACCCCGTCGACATCAGGGTCGTCAAAGGATTCGACCACGATTTTGTCGTCAGGACCGAGAAATTTAAAGGCCGTATCCACCGAACCGATCTGTTCGGCAAGGACGATGGAGGCGGTGGCGAGAACACAGGTGAGTAGAAACAGGAATGTTTTTTTCATGAGCTCCTATCAGGGGTTGTCTGTCAAAGAATGATCAAGGTATATCCCTCATGAACCTGATGGGTCAACTCGCTCGTTGAGCGCTGTTGGTTTGCAACACGACCTTCCCGATCACAGAAACGGGAGATGGCATCATGCTCGTCAAAATATGTGGCATATTGCAATCAATCGGGGTAGGATGCCCAAGGCATATTTGTTCTCATGCACCTACCTGAAATACGAAGTCGGCGAGAGTTTCAAACCGTTCTAAACGGGGTGAGCCGGTCAGGAGAACAGATCAGCCCTGGCAGGATCTTAAAAATACGTAATTGTCCACAAGGAGGACATGATGGATAAAAAAATCCGGGTCGGTGTGAGTGCATGTCTCATGGGAGAGCCTGTTCGCTATGACGGTTCGCACAAGCACAGTCGTCTCTTGACCGATGTTCTCGGGCCCTATCTGGAATATGTTCCGGTATGTCCCGAGGTGGGGTGCGGCATGCCCATCCCCCGGGAGGCCCTGCGTCTGGTGGGCAACGATCCGGACCATCCCCGGCTGGTGACCAGAAAAACAAACATCGATTATACCGAACAGATGCAAAGCTGGGGAAACAAGGAACTCGAGCGGTTGGCAAAACTCGATCTGTGCGGGTTCATCTTCATGCCCAAGTCCCCCTCTTCGGGCATGGAGCGGGTCAAGGTTTACAACGACAAGGGATTTCCCGTAGCCGGGGGTGTAGGGATCTTTGCCCGCATGTTCATGGATCGCTTCCCTCTGCTTCCGGTTGAAGACAACGGCCGGCTGCACGACCCCGGACTCAGGGAGAATTTCATCCGCAGGCTTTTTGTCATGAAACGGTGGCGGATTATGCTTGAAAGGGGACAGACCCTGGGCAACCTGGTGGATTTTCATACCCGGCACAAATATATGATCATGTCCCAGCATCCCAAGGGGTATTCGGAGATGGGCCGTCTGGTGGCCGGGGGGAAAAAACTGGACCCCAGGGAGTTGTTCGATACCTATTTTTCCATGTTGACCAGGGCTCTGAGCTTCAAGACCACGGTCAAGAAGAACGTCAATGTGCTCATGCATATCATGGGCTATTTCAAGAAGGATCTCACCGCTGACGAAAAGCAGGAACTTTTGGAAATCATCGACCAGTACAAAAACGGCAACCTTCCTCTGATCGTGCCGATTACGCTGTTGAATCACTTTGTCCGGCTGTACGACCAGGAGTATCTGTCCGATCAGTATTACCTTCATCCCCATCCAGTGGAACTGAGACTGCTCAACCATGTATGATCAGGAGGCAGGTGACCATATGCATACGACCAAAGAAACCATACTTGTTCTCGGGGCGACCGGCTATGTGGGAGGACGTCTCGTCCCCATGCTCCTGGACAAGGGGTATCATGTCCGGGCCGGGGCCCGTTCGGCCTCCAAACTGGCCTGTCGTCCCTATGGACGCCATCCGCATCTCGAGATTGTATCCGTGGATGTTCTGGACCGGGATTCGCTGGAGCGGGCCGCTACCGGATGCAAGGCAGCCTATTATCTGGTCCACGCCATGCAGGCGAAAACAGGGGATTTTTCCTCCACCGATCGCACAGCCGCGGAAAACATGGTCGCGGCCTCGGCACATGCCGGTCTCGAGCAGATCATCTATCTGGGGGGACTTGGCAACCCGGACAAGGAGTTGAGCGAGCATCTCAAATCGCGCATGGAGGTGGGCGAAATTCTCTCTCAAGGCGAGGTCCCCGTGACCTGGCTGCGCGCGGCCATGATTCTGGGGGCCGGGAGTGCGTCTTTCGAGATTCTCAGGTATCTTGCGGACAGATTGCCGATCATGCTCACCCCGAAGTGGGTCAGAACCAGATGCCAGCCCATCGCCATCAGCAATGTGCTGGGCTATCTGGTCGGCTGTCTGCAGGAACCGGCCACCCGTGGGCAGGTTTTTGATATCGGAGGACCGGACATCCTTTCCTATGAGGATCTTTTTCAGACATATGCCCGGGAGGCAGGACTCAAAAAACGGATCATCATTCCGGTTCCCGTGCTCACCCCGCGGCTGAGCTCCCATTGGATCAATCTGGTCACGCCCCTGCCAAAAAGCATTGCCCAGCCCCTGGCCGAGGGACTCAAAAACGAGGTTGTCTGCGCGGACATGCGTATCGCCGAGCTCATTCCCCAGAATCTGCTCACCTGTCGGGAGGCCATTTCCCGGGCCTTGCAGCGGGTACGCCAGCAGACCGTGGATACCTGCTGGAGTGATGCCGGGACGGTGCAGAATCCCGAGTGGATGGCCTGCGGGGACAATGAGTATGCCAAGGGAACGGTTCTCTCCTGCAACTATTCCACCGTGCTTCAGGCAACCCCGGCCGAGGTATGGGAGAGCATTCAAACCATCGGGGGAGAGCGGGGATGGTACTTTGGCAATCTGCTCTGGAAGATTCGCGGATTCGTTGACAAGATCATCGGCGGAGTGGGGCTGCGCCGGGGCCGGCGTGATCCCCGTAACATCCGCGTTGGAGACGCCCTTGATTTCTGGCGGGTTCTGGACGTGCAGGAAAACAGGAAGCTGACCCTGCTGGCTGAAATGAAGGTTCCCGGCGAGGCCCTGCTCGAGTTCACCCTCACTGCCCAGGGGGCGGGCCGCACCGAGCTCTATCAAAGTGCACGTTTTTTGCCCCGGGGACTCTGGGGGCTTGTCTACTGGTATCTGTTCGCCCCCTTTCATGTCGTTATCTTCAAGGGCATGCTTTCGGGAATCACCAAACATATCCTGTGTCCGGTCATCACGCCACCGGTCAGGGCCGGTTCAAAGCCGGTCTGTGTTCTTGACCAGCCCCTGGTGGAAGAGGTCAGACCCGGCATCATGCTTCATGAACATACCGACTGGCAGGAAAAACTTTCGGATTTTTTTGCAACGCAAAAAAGTATGGTCCTGGCGACCCGTTCCCCGTCCGGCCCGTATTGCAGTCTGATGGCCTTTGCTGTGACACCGGATCTGACGACCATTGTCCTGGCCACACCGAGACGATCGCTCAAATACGAAAACATGATCGCCCATCCCGCGGTCTCCCTTCTCGCGGATAATCGGGACAATTCCAGTGACGATCCCCACACGGCCATGGCGGTGACCGTTCTGGGCACAGCCAGTGAGGTGTCCGGGGCGTCTTTGGAAGCGATGCGCTCGCTTTTCACGGATCGCCATCCGGGTCTGGGAGGATTTGTAACTGATCCGGACACCGCGATTTGTGCGGTCCAGGTATCTAGGTATCTCGTGGTGGAGCGGTTTCAGGATGTCCAGGAGATCCTGGTCGACCAGGATCAGGCACGGGAGCGGGTCTGATGGCCATGGTTCATCCCGAGCGGATCCGCAGGCTCAATGATGCCCCGCAGGGCAGGGGACCGGTGATCTACTGGATGAGCCGGGATCAGCGGGTGGATGACAATTGGGCCCTGATCCATGCGGCCGAGGAGGCCAAAAAGGCCGGGGTTTCGCTCCAGATTCTCTTTTGTCTGGTTCCCTCGTTTGAAGGGGCCTGCCTCCGGCAATACGATTTTATGCTCAAGGGGCTTCAGGCGACCTGGAAGCGGGCCAGGGAGTTGGGGATGTGTCTGCATGTCCGTTTCGGGCATCCCCCGGATCTGGTCAGGGAGTATGTCAGGGAGTGCGACGGCGGCCTGGTTGTCACGGATTTTGATCCGTTGCGTATCAAACAGGGCTGGAAACGAGAGCTTCTTGAACATCTGACTATTCCTTTGGATGAAGTGGATGCGCACAATATCGTTCCGGCCTGGCGGGTTTCCACCAAGCAGGAATACGCGGCCAGGACCATCCGGCCCAGGATTCAGAGGCTTTTAGCGGAGTTCATGGAGCCGTTTCCCGCAGTGGAGGATCTCGACGTCCGGGAGCAGGACTGCGATCCGCCCGACTGGGATGGGCTCAGAGGTGAGCTTGATGTGGACCAGACCGTTCTTCCGGTTCACGGGATCACCCCCGGATATCTGGGAGGTATGGACCGGATGTCTGCCTTCATGGCCCATGACCTGGACCGCTATGACACGGCGAGCAGGGACCCCAATGCAAACGGGCTTTCCGGACTTTCCCCCTGGCTACATTTTGGTCAGATCGCTCCCCAGCGCGTGGCCCTTGAGGCGGTGGATCTGCCGCGAACCGAGGGGCAGCAGGCCTTTTTGGAGCAGATGGTCATCAGGCGGGAACTCACGGACAATTTTTGTCTGTTCAATACACACTATGATTCCATCCAAGGGATACCCGCCTGGGGCAGGGCCACCCTGGACAAGCATCGCCAGGATATCCGTGAATACGTTTATACCACCGACGAATTACAACGGGCCGCAACCCACGACCCCCTGTGGAACGCGGCCCAACGCCAGATGGTGCGAACCGGCTGTATGCACGGGTATATGCGCATGTACTGGGCCAAGAAGATTCTCGAGTGGTCGCCAACACCCGAAGCGGCCATTTCTTCGGCCATCTATCTCAATGATCGGTACGAACTCGACGGAAGGGACCCCAACGGCTACGTGGGCGTGCTCTGGTCCATGGGAGGGCTGCACGATCGACCCTGGAAAGAACGTCCGGTTTTCGGTACCGTCCGGTACATGAGTGCCGCCGGGTGCAAACGCAAATTCGATGTGGACCGGTACATCAAGGATAGGTGAAGTGGGCAGTGCTCAGGAATCAGTGCGCAGGACGCAGTGCGCAGTGCGCAGGATGCAGTGCGCAGTGCGCAGGAACAACTCGAAAAAATGATACTCTTTTTTAGGAGCCGGGCATTATGTTTCAGGTACTTGCATGAGAACAAACGTGCCCTGTCCCCGCCCTCGAGGGTGACATTACCCGGAAAATGGGTGCGTGTATCCTCGTGTGATTTTCGTCATTCTGTTACCGCGGAGGTAGATATGCGATGCAATGTCGGCAAGATGGAACGGATCATCCGTGTGGGTGTCGGTCTTTCTCTTCTCGCCCTGGGGGGAATTTTTGATTCCTGGTGGGGACTCGTGGGCATTGTCCCTCTGGCAACTGCAGCCATCGGGTGGTGCCCCCTGTATACGGTGTTCGGTTTTTCCACCTGCAAGGACGACAGGGAGCTTATCCCGGATTCGGCAACCAAGGATGCCAAAAAGCCCTTGCGAATGAAATGAGTGCATCGGTCCGGGAAAGAGGGACCGTTGTCGGATGATACAAACCAGCCGCTGTTTCTGAAAGCCTTCAGAAACAGCGGCTTTTTGTGGCGTATCCGTCACCAGCGATCAGGAGATCTCTGTCCGTGGGCGGTCGGCTTGCTGTCGAGTCAGGCAGGCCTGAACAAGTCCCCTGTGAAAGGTCGTTTGTCTGACTCTGACCAGTCCGGTTTGGGTGGTCAGGCTGTCCAGCCCGCCGGTGGTGATGAAGGAGCGATAGTGGGCATAGTGCTTTTTGCCGGCAAGCCGTTCAATGGCTGTGGCAAAGAGTCTGGGGAATCGTTCCAAAAAAGTGGTCGGGGGTGTGGAGCTGTAGTCGATGAGCAGGATGTGACCCCGGGGAGGTATCAGTCGTTTGGCCTCGGCGATGATGGCCTGGCGCAAGAAAAGGGGTTTTTCGTGCAGGGCCATGGAAATGATGGCCAGGTCGAAACCTTCCGAGGGCAGGGCGGTCCAGGCCGCGTTTTTTCGGAGGAAGGTCAGGTTCGGGCGTTTTGCCTTGCGGGCCTGCCTGAGCATGTCGCAGGAGAGATCAACGCCTGTGACCGTAAGCCCCTGGTCGGCCAATCGCCCGGCCAGGGCACCGGTTCCGCAGCACAGATCGACCACGGTTTTCGCTTCAAGTTCTTTTGCCAGGGTCAAGGCTTCCCGGTATTCCGGAAGAAGCATGGGTGCTATGATCAGATCGTAAAAGGGGGCCACGACCCGATATTCTGTATTGTGGTCATGAGTCGGCTTCATGGCATTGAAGGCCGTCCCTTTGATGGCACCTGATCGTTTTTCGGGAAAAAGGTTGTGTGGATGGCATTGATGGTTGTGTTGAGTGCCTCCCTTGGGACCAGGAAATAGAGAGCCGCCCGGGAGGGGCCAAAGGAGATCATCTCGATGCACACGTCCGCCTTGGCAACGGCCCCGAAACAGCGGGCCGCAATACCCTTGCACTGGAGCAGACCGTCTCCCACGATGGCGATAAGGGCGACGTTGTCGATTTTTTCGATCCGCTGGTAGGGTTCGGGCTTGAGCGTTGCCAGGGCCTTGTGTCCGGCCTCGAGATCACCACTGGCCAGAAGCAGACTGATGCAGGTCTGGGAGGTGACAACGGATTTGATATTGATCCCGGCCTCGGCGATCCGGTTGGCCACCAGCCCGAGGATGCCCTGTCTGGCACCGACTCCCGAGGCATGGACCTTGAGAATGCCGATGTCCGTTGTATGGGCCACGCTCTTGACGGCCCTGGTCTGCTTCGGGCTTTCTGCCGTGATGATGGAGCCCTGGACCTCGGGATTGAGGGTGTTTTTGATGATGATGGGAATGTTTTTTTGGCGGACCGGCTCGATGGTCCTGGGGTGCAGGATGGCCGCGCCAAAATAGGCCAGCTCGGCCGCCTCCTCGTAGGAGAGGGTGGGAATGAGGGTCGCAGTGTGGACCATCCGGGGATCGGCGCTCAAAAATCCATCCACGTCCTTCCATATTTCCAGGCGCTGTGCATCCAGGGCGGCTGCTACCACGGCGGCTGAGTAATCGCTCCCCCCCCGGCCGAAGGTGGTAATGTCGCCTGCTTCACTGACTCCGAAAAAACCGGGCACAAAGACCACGGTGTCCGGGCCGGTGATCGGCAAGAGATGGGTTGTGAAATGGTCTACCGTTGCCGGGAGATTGGCTGTAGCGTCCCCGAATTTGCCGTCGGTGATCATCCCGATTTTGTGCGGCAGTCGGTAGGTTGCCTTGCATCCTCGGCATTCAAGGGCAAAGGCGAGCAGGGCTGCTGAAAACCGTTCCCCGAAGCTGCTGATGATGTCCCGCATCCTCGGAGATATCTCCCGGGTGAAATTGAGTCCGTAGTAGAGACGTTCCAGCCGACTCAAGGATTTGGCCAGATCCCGGGCGTATTCCTGCTGTTTTTTTCTGCAGGCGATCAAATGGTTGGCAACCAGAATATGTTTGCTCTTGAGCCGGCTGATAATGGCGGGAATATTTTCTTCATCCGCCAGGGCCAGCTCCATGCCCTGGATCAGGCTGTTGGTGATCCCGTTGAGCGCGGAAACCACAATGACGTGCCCCTTCCCGTGAACCGCGATGAGGTCCAGGATCTGGGCGATGGTCGTTCTGCCATGAAGGCATCCGCCTCCGATTTTGATGACGTGCATGGAGAAATTCGGTTTTAGGTTTTAAGTTTTAGGTTTTAAGTGGTTAGTGCGCAGTGCGCAGGAGGCAGTGCGCAGGAACAACGATACGGCTGCATCCGGCGGTTTCGTGGTCGGGGGGCCGTGAAGGTCCGTGCCCGTCCGTGTCAGCCCGTGCCCCCCGAGCCCGTCCGTGTCCCCACCGATTCGCGCAACTGGTCCACCTTGGCCCGCAGAAAATCGGCCACAAGACCACCCATGTCCTGGTCGCCCGAGTGTTTAAGGCCGTAGCTCTTGAGGTCGTCCTCGATCTGTTGTTCCATGCGCTCGGATTCCAGAAACATGATGTAGATAAGGATCAGGGTGGCGGAGTTTTCTTCGCTGCCGTCACAGAGAAATTCAAGCTGGTTTCTAGGAACGGTCTCCAAAAGGCGGGCCGCGAACAGGGAGACCCATTTGGCATAGAGATCCGGAAGGACCGTGGGTACCATGGTTGCCAAATGGTCCGAGATTTTTTCATCCAGATTGGGCATGGTCAATGCGAGGTAGTCGGTCAGGGCCTCGCGGCGGCGCTCGAGATCCCGGTCGAGACGGGCCATCACGGTTTGAAAGATATGTTCTTTGATCGATCCGTCGGAAAGAGCCATGGGGGTGGTCCTTGAAGTTTTAGAAATTTTTAGGAAGTAATAAAATTTAGGAAGTTTAAATATTTTAGATGGTTAATTGGGGTGACGCCTGGGTGTTGGGATGGGCGGCTGCGCATCTGCGTTGGAAATTGGAACACCCCGTGGTTGTGTTATTTTTTGATCACGCTTCGGGGTTTGCTCCCTTCCTGGGGGCCGATGATCCCGTCTTGTTCCATCTGTTCGATGAATCGGGCGGCCTTGTTGAAACCGATGCGCAATCTGCGCTGGATCAGGGAAATGGACGCCTTGCCGTGGTCCATGACAAAGCCGACGGCCTCGCTGTACTTGGGATCGTCCACAATGTCGTTTCCTGAACCTCCGGACCCGTCATAGGCATCCTGCTCCTGTTTCCAGCTGGTAAAATCCAGATCAAACTCCTGGTTACCTGTTTCAGCCCAGAAGGCGACTACCGCGTTGATTTCATCATCGTCCACAAACGCGCCGTGGATACGGGTCAGGTTGCCCCCGCTCTTCTTGAAGAGCATGTCACCGCATCCAAGCAGATACTCGGCGCCCACCCCGTCCAGGATGGTCCGGGAATCATGCTTGGAGCTGACCTGAAAGGCGATTCTGGAAGGAAAATTGGCCTTGATGAGACCGGTGACCACGTCAACGGATGGCCGTTGCGTGGCCAGGATGAGATGAATGCCCGCGGCCCGGGCAAGCTGGGCCAGCCTGACAATGGAGACCTCGACCTCCTTGCCCGCCGTGAGCATGAGATCGGCCAGCTCGTCGACAATAATCACCAGATAGGGGTACGGGGTGAGATCCTGCAATTCCTCCGGCCGAACCTTGCCCATGGACGTGAGTTTCTGGTTGTAGCCGGCGATATTGCGGACCCCGACCTTGGCCATGGCCTCATAGCGTTGTTCCATCTCGTAAACGGCCCATTCCAGGGCATTCTTGGCCAGGGACATATCCGTGACCACGGGATGGACCAGGTGGGGCAATGATCCATACACGGCCAGCTCGATCCGTTTGGGGTCCACGAGCAGAAGTTTCACATCCTCGGGCCCGGATTTGTACAGAATGCTCAAGATAAGGGTGTTCAGGCACACGGATTTACCCGCACCCGTGGCGCCGGCCACCAGAAGATGGGGCATGGTGGCGAGATCCGCCTGACGGGGTTGTCCCTGAATGTCCTTGCCCAGGGCCAGGGGGATCCTGGCCTTGGTCTTGGTGAAGACCGGGGAGGAGAGAATTTCCTGAAGATAGACGGTCTGGCGCTCCTGGTTGGGGATCTCGATGCCCACGGTATCTTTGCCCGGCAGGGGAGCGACAATGCGCACCGCCATGGCCTTGAGGGCCAGGGAGAGATCGTTGCCCAGTCCGGAAATCTTGCTGATTTTCACCCCGGGTGCGGGCTTGAATTCGAGCATGGTGATGACCGGTCCGGGCTGGATGCGCTGGACTTCCCCCTGAATGGAAAAATCCGCCAGACATTCCTTGAGGCGTCGGGCCAAATCGTCCAGCTGACTTTGGGGAATCCTGGGCTGGGAATCCGGCACAGGCGTTAAAAGTTCCAGTCCGGGAAGCTCGCTCTGCGAGTCCCGGAAAAGGGGTCCGGATCGGGTGGGAGCCGGAGAGGCGGGTTGAGGGGGTTTTTTCGCGCCAGATGTTTTTTGCCCGGGATGTTCGCCAACCGGTTGCTTGCGGCGAGGTTTGGGGTCCGCTGGCTTGTTGGTGGCGATCTTGCGCTTTCTGGCCTTGCGTTCAAGGTGTTTGTACCAGATGTCCAGAAATTTGGCCCGTGTCCGTTTGCAGACGGATGTCCAGGAAAATCCGAAACAGATCTGAATACTGACGACAGTGGCAAAGGCGAGGACCAGGATGGTTCCGTAACTTTTCAGATAGGTGTTTGAAAGGGAAAACAGGGTGGATCCCAAAAAGCCCCCTCCGTCCATCTGAAGCAGGCGGATATGTTCCTGGGCAAAGGGGAAGGAAAGCCAGACCAAGGCGAGGATACAGGTGATCGTTCCTCCAATGACCCGCCAGCCGGACGGCCGCAGTCTCGGAAAAACAAGGACCGTTGCCCATCCCAGCAGGACAAAGGGCCAGATCAGTGCGCCCAGACCGAAGATATCCACCAGCAGGCCTGCGCTATAGGCCCCGATGATTCCTGCCTGATTGGCAATGGGTACACCGTGGCCTGCCTGATGATTGAATCCCGGATCACTCGGTGAAAAGGTGAACAGACTCAATCCCAGAAAAATGGCTAGGAAAAAAAGTGCCAGGGCTGAAAATTCGCGGTAAAGATTGGCGCGTGGTTCGATCATGTCGTCATTGTCTCATTGTCCGGATCGGGTGTAATCATGCCGGATGTGGTCCTGATACATAAAGCACGCAAAGGCCATGGAAGTGTTTCCTTGGCCTTTGTGTGATAGGTGTGACATTTTGCGTCGCAAAAGGTGTGCTGAAAAAATGTTTCAGTTTTCCCGTCCCTGGTAATCTCCGGATCGGGTATCCACCTTGATCTTGTCGCCTTCATTGATGAACAGGGGAACATTGACGGTGATCCCGGTTTCCAGGGTGGCCGGCTTGGTCGCGCTGCTGACCGTATCTCCCTTGAGACCCGGATCGGTGCTCGTCACCTCGAGAACCACGGACAGGGGAATGTCTATATCAATGGGACGGCCCTTGTAATTCATCACCTTGAGGGTCTGCCCGTCCTGGATATACCCGCCCTTGCCGGCCATGACATCCTCTTCAACGGAAATCTGTTCATAGGTGGTCAAGTCCATGAACACATAGGCAGTGCCGTCGTTGTACAGGTATTGCATTTCCTTGGTTTCCACGTCGGGCTCGCCAAACTTGGTTCCCGCCCTGAAGTTTTTCTCGACGACTGAACCCGTGAGCAGGTTGCGCCATTTGGTGCGCATGAAGGCTCCGCCCTTGCCGGGTTTGAAATGCTGGAAATCAAGGATTTCACAGGGGTCACCGTCAATTTCTATTTTTTTGCCTTTCTTGAAGTCGGTTGTCGAAATCATGCATCACTCCTGGGGAAGATGAAAAAATGGATAGAGGATAAAAGTGCGCAGTACGCAGTACGCAGTGCGCAGGGCGCAGTATGTAGTTCGCAGTGCCAAGCTTACAGTCATCCCGGCACGTGCCGGGATGACTGTAATGGGCGAAAATTTGGTTTGTAATGTGACACCTTTGTCCAGGCCACGACCGTTTTCATACCTGCGCACTGCGTACTGCGCACTGCGCACTTTTCTCACCCTGCGCACTCTTTTTGATCTGATAAAACAGCGCCTGAACCCCGTATGCATAGCCCATTATGCCCAAACCCGCAATAACGCCGATACAGGAGGGGGCGATGAGGCTGGTGTGGCGCATGGCGTTGGAACGCGCATGGACGTTACTGATGTGGACCTCGACACAGGGAATTTTGATCCAGGCCAGACAGTCGGCCAGGGCCAGGCTGGTGTGGGTGTAGGCACCGGCGTTTATGACGATGCCGGCCATCTTGTCCTTCCAGGCCTGTTCCAGGCGGTCGATGAGGTGGCCCTCGCTGTTGGACTGGTAGAGTTCAAGATCGATGCGAGCGGCATTTTCTCCCATGACCGTTTGTATCATGGCGGGGAGATCGTCCATGGACTCGGAACCATAGATTGCGGGCTGGCGTTTGCCGATACATCCCAGGTTGGGGCCGTTTATGATCAGGATGGGCAAGGGGTGGGACATGACGAATCCTCAAGGCGTGCTGAAGTGTACGGGCAAAAGTGCGCAGTGCGCAGGTGAAAACTTCACGGCTGATTTGTTCTCAAGGCCGGGCAAGCGGGCCATCATATTTCAGGTACGTGCATGAGAACACCTGTGCCCTGTGAAGAACCATCGGCGGACTGTTCGTTACCCCGTGAAGGGGTTATCTCTGTCGATGCAGCAATCTTTTGACCAAACCGGACAGGCCGCTTTTTTTTGCCTGTTTTTTCTGCTCCAGGGCGGTGATTCTGGCCCTGACCCGGTCGGCGTATGCTTTTTTGTCCAGCGTCGTTCCCACGGCATTGAGCCGGGGGATCACTCCCGGCACCGGACTTTCGAGTTCCCGCAGGACCGAAAGGGACGGGCTGTAGTATTCGGTGAGCAGGGTAAAGATTTCCTTGTCACGAAGCCAGTCATCATGGATTTCCTGTGGATCACTGTCCAGCAGGTCGGCCAACACACCGCGGGGATGGGCAAAACGTTCGGTCATGGCAGATCCAAGGTTAGACGAACAGGGGAAACAGCCAGTTGGCAAAGGCGAGCAGACCCAGAAGAAAGGGGAAGAATGTCAGATAGAAGAGCAGTCGGCTCATACCGTTGAGTAGTTTCATGGTCTCACCTTTTTGATCGTCATGTAAGCGTGTGGTCGGCACCTTCAGGCATTCCCAGGGATTGAAGGGCCTTGGTGATCAATCAACTGCCCCGTGCAAATACGCGGGGCAAACAATGTCTGTACTGATGGTTTCCGCCCGTGTTTCAGGCCATTCGCGTAATGATCGCCTTGGCCGGAATGAGTCCGGTGGCGCTGGCCGAGACAATGTTTCCGGCAACCCCGGGGCCGTCTCCGGCAACGAACAACCCCCTGATGGCCGTTTCCAGGTCATTGCTTGTTTCGACCTGGGTGGCGAAGAATTTGATTTCCGGGGCGTAGAGCAGGGTTTCGTTGTTGGCGATGCCGGGAACCGCGAGATTGAGTTTCTCCAATCCTTCCACGATATTGGTCAGGATTCTCTCGGGCAGGGCCATGGCGAGATCGCCGCAGACCACATTGGTCAGGGTTGGTTCCACATAACTCTTGTGGATCCTTGGCCAGGTGGATCTGCGTCCCCGTTTGAGATCCCCGAACCGTTGGAGCAGGGGTTTGCCCCCGCCGATGAGCGTGGCCAGCTTGCCGATGGATTCTCCGTAGGCCTGGTTGTCGGTCACGGGATCGTTTAAAACCACCTTGGACAAAAAGGCGAAATTGGTATTTTCGGATTTCTTGTCCATATAGGCGTGTCCGTTGACGCAGACAAAATCCTGGTAGTTTTCCAGGGCTACATAGCCGCCCTGGTTGGTGCAAAAGGTCCTGGTCTGGTCGTCGTATTTCTCGGTTTGAATGAAGAAGGTCGGATCATAGATGATGTCACAGAGATCCTGCAGGATCTCCTTGTGCACCTCGACCCGGACACCGACTTCAATACCCCGCTGATACAGGGGAAGATGGTATTTGTTGGCAATGGTTCCCATCCATTCAGCCCCGACCCGTCCGGGAGCCAGAATGACATTCTTGGCCGAATAGGTGGTTCGGTTGGTGACCACGCCCTGAATCTGTCCGTTTGTGACAACGATGTCCTTGGCGGTTTCCGAGGTGTGGATGATGATATTTTCACGCAGGGCCGCGACCATTTTGGCCATGTGGTGGGGGAGGCGATCGCTTCCCAGATGTTTCTGCTTGATCAGCAAAAGATCCACACCGTGTTTTCTGGAGCGTCGTCTGATGGCCTCAGCCGCTTCCATATCCGTGGGATAGACCTGGCCGTCCATGCCGTAGGCATTGAAGATTTCTTCGGTCTCTTTAATCAATGCCCTGGCTTTGGAGACCGATAAAAACTGGGTCAGGTCGGTTTTACCCAGTTTGTGGATGAAATTGAGTTTGCCGTCGGAAAAAAGTCCGGCCCCGCCAATTCCCGAGAGAATATTGCACGGTCTGCACTTGATGCATTCCCCGTGTTCCTCGCCGCTGATGGGGCATTTGCGTTTCAGGGAGGGTTTGCCCTTTTCAATGAGCAAAACGCTCAGATCCGAGTGGGCTGAAAGATAATAGGCGGAAAAAAGCCCGGCCGGGCCGCCGCCGACGATGATGACGTCAAAGGATGTCTGTTTGGGTGCTGAAGGGGTCATGGTACCGTCAAAAATCACAAGTAGGGGTTGGTTGCAAAGTGCAGAAGCCGTCAACGAAAACGGGTATCTCTGATCGCTGCTTCACCACGTATCAAGGAACACGAAGCGCGCTAAGCAGCATTGTATCCATAAACAGGGGGATGGTGGTTGTGCAAATAATTTTTTGAAGCAATCCTTGCGGGGACGGCCATGGCATTTCAAGGGCGTCCATGCGAACACATGTGTTTTGCAGGGATTACAACACGGGGTGAATTATTCCACGTTATATTTTTCAAGAACCTCGTTGAGGGGAATCTCGTTTTCAGTGATTCTTCCCTCTTGGATGACATAGCGAAACATCTGCCAGTCGATCAGATCGATGAAATCGACCTGACCCAAGGCCTGGTCGCCGAGGATGGCCGTAATCTCTTCGAGATAGGGTTCATGGTCGATATAGACCCCTTCGTATTCGAAATCCAGGGCGTTTTCTTGTTCGTAGAGTTCAAACTCCTTGAAAAGATTTTGAATCCGGGGACGCAGGTCATCGGGAATGTTTCGAAGTTGGCCGTAGAAGCGGATATGAATGGTCATTGGTGGTTGCAAAGAGGCTGAAGGTTCAATGGGTCGGGGCCTGCGCTGGGATGAGGGCGTGACAGGAGACGCCCTCGAGTTCGAGCAGGGCGACGAGATAGGGATCTTTCATTTCGTGGTCAAGAAGGACGACCGCATGGTCCTCGCCGTCAAGTTGCAGGGCATGGGCCACAAGGGCGATACGTGCCCTGCCTGCTGTCCAGTAAAGCGTGATTTCTGCTTTGCGAGGCGTGATTTCGGGGGCCTTGGCAAGCCCGGGAACTGGAAAGGGCTGACCCCACTGATGCGCGGTGAGGGTGTGCAGTTTGCTGTGGGAGATGGTTGGGATGTAGATATCTTCTTTTCTGATCTGCGGGTGGTCGATGCGCACCAGACGCCTGTTTCTGGTGTGTTGGAATTGAATAAGGTGAATGTCGCCCTGTACGAGCAGGGCGGAGAGTATGGCGGAAAAAGGGGCCTGATTTGTGTCCAGGACATGAAAACAAAAAAAGCGCTTGGGTTGTGACCACAAGGCTTGGACGGTGATGTCCACCTGCACCCTGGTATGCATCCGGCCGATTTTTTGTGTAATTTCGCTGGATGCTGGGACAACGGCCAGCTTGTCTGGAAATTTTTCGGCCAGAGATTGCATGACCAGAAGCGGGTTCCATGTCGTTGGCACGGTGCATAGGGTGATTCCGGCCCTTGAAAGATCATTGGTTGGAACGTTTTTTGTTGCCGGGGAAACAAGAACCAGGGAGGTTCCCCAGGGACTTTCAATAAGCGGGGTGGTTGTCGTGTCGATGCGCAACCACTCTTTGTCGGACAAAGGGAAAAAGGTCTCTTTTCCCTGGGTGAAGACAAAGCCCATGATTTCAAGACATTCTCGGATATATGCCCTGGCCTGATCGGTGCTCAGACCTGTCAGCCCAGGGGGGGGCGGTGATATGAAAAAAGGTTTGTCCGGGGTCACGGATTTGGGGGAATCAGGGGCTGGTTGTTTAAAGCTGTCCGGACGAGGAATGGTTACGCTCTGACCTGGATGGACGAGGTCGATATTGGAGATCTCCGGATTCACAGCGAGAACCTTTTGCATATAGGAACCCATGATTTCCCGCGGATCCATGCGGGTTTTCTGCTGCAATACCCCGATTAATGTATCCCCGCGCTTGAAGGTGTAGGTGGTAGGCAAAAAAGGGGCTGGTACAGCCGTTGCCGCTTTCCCGGTCGGACCCTGTTGTTTCCTGGGACTGGATGTGGCTTTCTGCCCTGCTTTCGGGCCCA
>NZ_JBSPZA010000040.1:0-24042 GCF_053851535.1 Desulfoplanes sp. PS50
CAAAACAGGCGAGCTTCCCCCGATAAATCGGGGATAAGAGAGAACAGGAGCCGTGTACGAGGCCCGTACGCACGGTTCTGTGAGAGGGATGAAGCAGAGTTGATCGCTCTGCTTCACCCTACTCGATTTTTTTATTGACAAACCTTAACTAGGTGACCGCTAGAACGGCGCGTCATCCATTCCACTTACCTCGGAAGGAAAGACCGGTCCATTATCCTCTTCTTGCATGGTATCAGGTTTTGTTTGTTGTCTGGTGGCAGTTTGCGGGGCTTGAACATAGCTTCCTGGTCCACCTGCGTTTTGGGGCTTGGGGTCCAAGGGAGTTATGCGAAAGGCCTTTATTTCAGTCCTGTACCGTTTGTTACCCTGTTGGTCTTCCCATGAATTTGTCTGCAGGCTTCCCTCGACATACACCAGGCGTCCCTTGGATAAGTAGTTCTGGCAGAATTCAGCCTGTTTACCCCACAAAACAACCTGGTGCCATTCTGTTCGGTCGATTTTTTGACCGTCTTTAACATAACTTTCGTCAGTGGCGACGGTTATGTTAGAGACTGCCGAGCCCGTTTGTGTATACCTTGTCTCCGGGTCCTTCCCCATCCTGCCGATAATCATAACTCTATTCAGACTGCCAGCCATGAAAATAACTCCTCTATTTTGCTTGTTGTCCTGTTTTTGTGATTGCGTGCCGTTTGCCTCGGCAGTCGCGGTTCTTGCAAGCCGTTAGATCCCGGAAGCCTCTTTTTCCAATTCAGTAAGTGTTTCTTCCAGCTGATCCGAGAGCGTGTTGGCTTTCTGGGGGTTCCAATCAGCCAGGGCCTGCTCGAGCTCTTTTTTCAGCCTTTTTGCCTGATCTGCGCCCGACTGCAAAACCTTTTGTACTGAAGGATCAATCATGTCAAACCGGATCTGGTCGGCCAGACTGTCAACAAGTTCAAGAACGCCTTTTTTCCGTGACATCATCGGTGAAGGAGATGTTTCGGGAAATCCCAATGCCCACAACGTCGGCCATGCCTTGGCCAGATCTGACTCATCGTACGTATGGGCCATGACGCGTATTTGTAGAAATCGTCCCATCGCTCTTACTCCTTTTCTTCCCATTCACTTTGGATGCGTGCAACAACGTCTCTGATTTCAGAGAGTTCTTCCTGGGGACAGACGCCAATGAGGGGTTCGTTTCGATCAATACTCGTATCCGGTTTGAAGTACACAGTATAGATCAATCCTTCCTGCCCTTTATAGGGAATGAATGTCTCGCGTTTCATCCGCGACAGAATAAAAATCTCATCATCCGGCCGCACGAGTACCGACTTGCAACCCTTGGCCTTGATTTTCGTGTCGATTTCCGGACTGAAATAATACTTCCCTTTTTCAGGGGCCCGAAAAAGATGCAGGGTCTGCTTGAGAATCCGCTGGATGACTTCTTCTTTGGTCAGAAAGTGTCGGATGCGGAAAATGGATGTTCCAGCTTCGACAAAGGAATTGTGGACATCTGCAATCTCCACAATCTTCCCGTTTTGCGGTGCATAGATGGGTTTTTTATTGTGTTCGCGATTGATGGTCCCCAAAAGGGTTCCGGGATTTTCTTTCCAGGTTCCTGAAACTCCATGTACCTGTGTTCCAACTTTCTGGACAACGGTTTCCACGATCCCACAATGAGGAACCTTCACGGAGATTTCTTCATAGGGGGCTTCTTTGAGCTCATGCAAGAGATTTTTGATATTCAACAAGACTTGGATCCTCTTTGTTCAAACTGAAACCAGAACATTCTGTCCCGGGAATTTTTCGTGGCTAGCGGTAGTACAGATTTCTTCCACCCATGGTGAGCAGGGCCTGGTGGAGGTTGTTGCGTATTTCTCTTCTGTCCCAAATACCCTGAATGTGCCCGCGGGAAAGCGCCTTGTAGGCCTTGTGATAGTCGGGAGGGATGTCCAGTCCGGTTGTTTCCTTGATGACTCCGGGACCGGCAAATCCGATGTTGGAGGAACGGACCGCGAATTGGTAGGGTGAACATCCCAGAAAACTGGCCACAGGACCGGCATAGGAATTGTTGTCGTAGAGTACGATGTACAATCCTCCAGACTCCAGGTATCTGCGAACCGCCATGGTGCATCTTGGCATCTGGACGACCCCATTTGTCCCTTCCTGAATACGGATACCGGCTGTTCCATGGACATAGGCCAGAAAGGGGAGGTGGCGTTTACGGGCCAGTTCGATGGCCCGGATAAATTTTTCCCCTTCGGCCGCTCCAACGCTGCCTCCTCTGAAAGGGGCCATGAACATGGCTACGTTGAGAGTGATCCCCTTGATCCGAGTTTCAAAGGTCATGCATCCGCTTTTCTGACCGGTTTTCTTTTTTGCCTCATCGAGTTTGAGGCTGAGACCCTCATAGGCAAGTGGGTTGCCCGATTCGAGTTGATGGTTGAATTTGAAGATCGAACCCGGATCAAAAACATTGTACAGGTACCATTCATATTCCATGGGGAAGTGGTGACCACAAAAATCGCAAACACCGGCATTCTCGTCGAAGAGATCAGGAGCCCATTGATCCTGACAACCCTGTTTTGCGCTGTTGGGACAGGTTATGGTCTTATCTTTCTTGGCCTGTGGGCTGACGTACGCGCATCCGCTCCCGGAATCCTCGGGGCGGGCCTCCCATGACGACAGAGATGTCAATTCTTCCTTGATCTCTTTGTCTTTGACCTTGAAGAAGGGGAGTTTATCCTTGAGACGCTTGCGCCAGTATTTTTCAGACCGATCGACAAGTACCTGGAGTTCCGCCTGTACGTCTTCCGCCAATCGGGTTACCTTGCGCTGGTGCTTGGCAAAAAAATCATATCTGAAAAACGAGTAGATACCCCACCCGAAATCATAGATGGCATCGTATCCTTTACGCCACAGGGGCCGCTTGTCTTTGAAGGCCTTTTGGGTCATTCGCCGATATTTTTTGTATCGTTTCCAAACCAATCGATCCTTTGCCTTGGAAGTCAACCCCCACCGAACATAGACCTGATCGCTGTCAAGTTTTCGCAGGGCAAAGCTGCGCAACAGTTTCAGCCCTCTGACGTTGAGTACGAGCTCGTCGGTGCTTCTGATAATCTGTTGTCTTAATTCTTTGAAAAAATTAAAATTATCAGGCCGAGCCCCCAGATTGGGTTCGCTGATGATCCCGTCTATATTGCCGAGTTTGAGGTTATCCGAAGCCGTGATTTTGAGCTGTCTGGCGCATTTTTCAATAAGGCCCGGTGTTGCCCGTTGGCCATGACGCAACCTGCCTTCGATGGCGGCAGCTCCTTCCGGTGAAATGACCGAGTAGTACCCGTGTGACAGCATGAGACGGGTGTCGGCCAGGCCGATGGCCTCGGCTCCTCCGGATCCTCCTTCGGAGGTCACAGCGATGATTGGCACCTTCAATCCGGCCATTTCGTAGAGATTTTTGGCGATCTGCTGGGCAGCCCCAGGGTAGTCTTCAATGGGATAGGAACCCGGGGTGAATATATACGTATGTATGGGGATTCCTTCGGTTTCGGCAACCTTCATGTAGTGGAGAGCCTTGGCATTTCCCCAAGGTTTGACCGAACCGCCATTTCTGAATTCCTGGCCATGTCCCTTTTCCTGCCCGATGACCATGACCGGTTGATAGTAGACTTTTTTCCCTCTGCGGCGAGTGATGTACGCCCTGGCGATGAGCATGCTCGGATCGATGCTGCATTCATCTTGTCCGCCGATTTCAGTATAATTGTCATAGACATTTTCAAGGATGTCCTTGAGACAAATTCGTTGTGGATGGCGAACGATGCGCACCCTGTCCATGGGGGTGAGCTGGGACTCGAGTTTTCTTTCCAGAAAAACGAACAGGTCTTCCAGGGAGCGGAAGTGCCTGAGGGCATCCTTGGAGGTCAGATCATGTTCCCTGGTCAGGAATTCTGCAAGTTTGGAATCCAGAAGCCGGATGTTTTCGTTTTCTTTAGAATCGAAAATATCCTTGATGTATGTCAGGCGTTCCTGAAGTTCCTGGATTTTTTTTTCTATATCCATACAACCACATTATTTGTATTGTTATTGGTGAGATACGAGGGGAGCTACTTTATCCGGGCTGACATCACATTAAAACAAGAGAATATTGTGCGTCATCTCCTTGAGATATTCGACATTGGAGCGTAGAGGTTCACCGGATGCATTATGTCCACTGAGCTGGAGCTGTTCGAGAAAGGTGAGTCCCCGTTTTTTGGCCTCGTCGAGATCCTTGCCCCAAATGATGGCCAGGGCGAGGTTGGGATCATATTCCGTAGGGATTTCATAACTCGTTTTCAGGGGAACATGGGTATGCACGTCGGCCCATAATTTTTTTTCCCAGGAAAAGTTTTCTATAGTCCCGACCCATGGGGCAAAACCGTTTTGCGGATCTTCGGCAATGATGCGGTATTCGATTCCCACGCCTTCAAAAGAAATATCCTTTTGGGAATAGCCAAGGGCATCGCCAAGACCGAGGCGGATCTGTTCAGCCAGAATATCGACTTTACGGGTATTTTTGCGTCGGGAAATGACTGCTGAAACCCCGTTTTCCACCTGAATGCGCGTATTGACCTCCATGAGAAACGGTTCGCCCGTTGGACTGACAATCCACTCCCAGGTTCCCACATTATCATAACCGACCTCTCGGGCCATGCGCAATGAATATTCCGTGATATCGGTCATGACACGGTTGGCGTCAAAGGCATAGGAAATTTTCGTGGGGTCGAATCCCGGAGCAACCTCCAGACGTTTTTGGCGTCCTGTGCTCTGAATGGAGCAGTTTCGGGTGCCGTAATGGACAATATGCTTGCCACTTCGGTCCGCAACGATTTGGACTTCGAGATGGTTGAAATCAAAGATGCGTTGCTCGATCAGGACTCCGTCATCCCGAAATTGTCGCTTTGCATAGTTTCTGATCGAACGAAGCACGGTTCTGAACTTGTCGAAATCATCCACCTCTTCGATACCCATGCCTCCGCCGCCGGCCGAGGCCTTGACCAGGACAACGGGATTGGAAATACCCTGTTCATGTTGAAAAGCGAAAAGATTCTTGGCCAGTTCCTCGGCCTCGATCTCATCATGCATGGGTTTATCAGAACCAGGTACTGTGGGAACGCCGAGGCGACGTGCCAAACGCTTGGTGTTGATCTTGTCTCCGAGCTCGCGAATGACCTGCCATGAGGGGCCAATGAAGATGATTTTTCGTTTGCGTTGCACCGCGCGGCGAGCAAATCTGTAATCTTCGGCAAAAAAGCCATACCCGGGATGAACGGCTGTGGCCCCTGTGGCATCAGCCACAGCAAAAATTTCATTGGCATCCAGATAGGAACTGATTTTGTAGAGACTTTTTCCACGGCCCAGTTTTTTGGCCAGGGCGCAATGGGCCGAATGTTTATCCACCTCGGTATAAACACAGACAAAATCCAGGCCGAGTTTGACACATGCCTGAATGATACGGACTGCGATTTCGCCTCGATTGGCGATAAGGACTTTATGGTTTTTTAGTTGCTTCACGGTGTTGCCTGGTTTTTTCCTTGAGGATTTGTTGTTTTTGGATTTCCAGGATCAGTTTGTCCAGCTGGGCTTCCGTGCGTCGATCCACATCAACAAATGCGCCGCCTACGCATGACTTTGAAACATGAACGCATTTGAAGTTCAGCCGGGCAAGAACCTGGTTGGTACCTTGAACAATGGCGATCCGAAGGACATCATTTTTTTGGGCATTGTCGAGTTCATGGTCATTGGTCTGAAAACAGACGCCTACCGCGCTGATATCATGGATAGGATAAAGATGCTCCTTTGGTTCGAGACGAACGAAAAGATTGGGGTAGGTAACCCTGAATGCTGATCGCCGGGAATTGGGAGTGTATTCGATGGTAAAATCGTCCGGGTTCACGGCAAAGCTCCTGTGATCATTTTTTCCAGTACAAACTCGACTCTTCTGTTTTTGGCCCTGTTTGCCGGGCTGTTGTTGGGAAGTTCGGGTTGAAATGATCCCATGCCTGTGGCGGTCAACCGGTTTGGTTCTATGCCGAGTTCGAGCAAGAGACGCAATACAGAAACAGCCCGCATGGAGGCCAGTTCCCAATTATCCTTCCACCGACTCCTTGCGGAAGGTTGGATGTTATCGGTGTGTCCTTTGATGTTGATTTTGAGATCGTTATGGATGACAAAATAATCTTTGAGCAGATGGATGACCCGGACAGCCTCTGAAGTTAGCTCGGCTGAACCGGGTTTGAAAAAGGTATCTGCCGGGGCCTTGAGGGTGATGATGCCGGACTCGAGATTCGCGCCCACAACACCTTCTATCCCGTGATCGGTACTGAATTGTCTGAACGCGGAGAAGTTTTTTTCCTGGCTCTCCTTTATCTGGCGATATCTTTCGATCTCGTTGACAAAAACACCGCTCTCATTCTCCTGGGTCACGACAGGACTTCCCTTGATGTTACCCAGGGCCGCCTTGATGGACGCAAACGAAGCCGTGTACTTGACCGTATCGATGCTGGACATGGAATAGAGCAAAATGAAAAAAACAAGAAGAAGGGTCGTCAGATCGGCAAAGGTCGTTTGCCATGTTTTGAGTTCTTCTTCCTCTTCTTCCTCCATGAAAAGATCGCTTTCATCTATCATAGCGCCTCTCCTGCGGGGGGACGAAGGATGAAAGTTTCTCGTAGACGATACGGGGGTTGTTGTTCTCGAGGATACACTTGGCACCCTCGAAAATGATTTCCAGATGCAGGTTCTCCTGCAGGCTCCTGCTCCGCAATTTTCCAGCCAACGGCTGAAAGATGAGTGTCGACATAATGGTGCCGTAAAAGGTAGTCAATAGTGCAACTGCCATGGCCGGTCCGATGGCTGAGGGGTCACTCAATCTTGAAAGCATCTGCACGAGGCCGATAAGGGTACCTATCATCCCAAAGGAGGGGGAATAGATGGCCATTTTTTTGAAAACATCCTGGGAAATGGCGTGCCTTTTTTTCATGGAGGTTATCTCGATCTTCAACGCATCCCGGATAAGCGTGGAGTCGGCATTGTCGGCAATGAGGAGACAGGCTTTTTTGAGAAAGGGATTTTTGGTTTTGATGTTCTCCAGGGCCAGCAAACCTTCTCGTCTGCTGATATCGGCAATGCGAACCATGATGTTGACCATCTCGTTGGTGGTTGTTTTTCGAGAAGTGAAGATCTTGATAGCAGCCTTGACGGACTGAAGGATTTCACCCAAGGGAAAATTGACACAGGTTGCTGCGAAGCTTCCTCCAAGGACAATCATCATTCCGGGAACATTGATGAAGACCGAGGTGGAACCTCCGAGAAAAATAGCACCGATAACCAGGGCAAATCCAATGATAATACCAAAAAGTGTTGCAATATCCATATGTTTTTATTACTTTTTCGTTGTCAGTTAAGATGGGCGGAGTCTGTAATGTTTCATACGATCCTGAAGGGTTGGTTGTCATGCAAAAAAATGAAAAAGTCCAGAAAAGCGTTGAACATGTCCGTCAGGCCTTTTCCAAAGGTTTTTCTCCTCGTCTAGGAATTACCCTGGGAAGCGGATTGGGGCAGTTCGTTGACGCTCTTGAGTCTTCAAAATGGTTTGCCTTTGAAGATATTCCCGGTTTTCCATCAGCTACCGTCAAGGGGCACAAAGGATCTCTCGGTCTGGTCCGGCACCGGGGTACGGATTGTCTGATCCTGCAGGGACGCAATCATCTCTATGAAGGATATTCTCCAGACGAGGTCTGTTTTGCAACCAGGGTGCTTGCCGGTCTCGGTGTGGAGACCCTTGTTCTCACCAATGCTGCCGGTGCGCTCAATCCCCTTTTTCCGGTCGGCGGTATCATGCTCATTACTGATCATATCAATCTCATGGGCACCAATCCCCTCGTTGGCCCGAATGTGGATGCCTGGGGCCCCCGGTTTCCCGACATGACGGATGTGTATTGCTTGGCATTGCGCGAAAAAGTGCTCGACCTGGCCATGGGAACAGGGGTTCGATTGGAGCAGGGGGTCTATGTGGGGGTGCACGGGCCCTGCCTGGAAACTCCGGCTGAAACCAGGGGATATCGTGCCTTGGGTGGTGATGCCATCGGCATGTCCACAGTCATGGAGGCCATCGCTGCTCATCACATGGGGGTCAATGTTATCGGACTTTCCTGCCTGACCAACAAGAACCTTCCGGATTGCATGACGGAAACATCCCATGATGAAATCCTTCAACAGGCACATCTTACCGCAAGTCGTTTGACAAATGTTCTGGACGCCATCATCGTATCGGGAATGTTTGCCTGATTCGCAACGAACTGCACGTTGACGATTTTCGGAACAGATTTCACTCAGGGGCTTCTTTCGTACGTACATGACTTTCGCAACCGGTTGGGTAGTCAACACGATGACCTTTTTCCCTATAGAACTTTCCAGGATATTTGCTTCGCCATCCCACCTGGCCACCCTGCTCGATCCCTTGCCCGTAGGGGTGGCTGTCATCTCCCCCGGATTGCAGGTGCTGTTCATGAATACAGCCATGGAGGGACTGACGGGATTCAAGAGAAGTTCGGTACAGGGGAAACCCTGCTACCAGGTGCTCCGCGGCAAGCTGTGCATGGAGCAATGCCCGGTGAGAAATCGTGAAGCAGGCAGGGAGAGTATCTGTCTTGACGGCAATATTCTGGACCGGAACCGGGAAAAGATCCCCACCCGGCACAGTCTTGCCTGCATCCGGGACAACAATGGGGAATTACTCGCCTATATCGATGCAGTAGAGGATCTCCGTCCGGCTCGACATGTGGAAGAGACCAAAATTGAATCATCAGGATATAAACAAATCATAGGGCAATGTCCGTCCATGGACAAGGTTTTCCAGATTCTTCCGGTCATTGCCCAGACTGATTCATCCGTGCTTGTCACTGGTGAGACCGGTACGGGGAAGGATTTGGTTGCAGAGTCCATTCATCAGCATTCTGCACGGGCAAAGGGACCGTTTATCAAGGTCAATTGCGGGGCCTTGCCGGAAAATCTCCTGGAGTCGGAATTATTTGGTCATCGCAAGGGAGCCTTTACCGGAGCTGTCGAGAACAAGCCCGGGTGGTTCAAACTGGCCCATAATGGAACCTTGTTTCTGACCGAAGTGGGGGATCTTCCTCTTGCCTTGCAAGTCAAGCTGTTGACCTTTCTCGATGACAAGGTCATCTACCCTTTGGGCAGCACCCAGGGCCGTAAGGTCAACGTCCGGGTCATCGCGGCCACCCACCGAGATCTCGAAACCATGGTCATGTATCATCGTTTCAGGCAGGATCTTCTTTTTCGTCTGAATGTCATCCGAGTCGAGTTGCCTCCGTTACGGGACAGGGGAGAGGATTTGACCCTGCTGATCAACCATTTTGTCCGTCAAATGGCCCATCAGCTCAAGAAGAATATCGTCGGACTCGATGGTGAGGCCATGGGCCGTCTTTCCATGTATTCTTTTCCTGGAAACGTTCGAGAGCTTCGTAATATTATCGAATATGCAGTCACTGTGTGTCAGGGACAGGAACTCGGCCTGGTTCATTTACCAGCTTATGTTCGTGATCACGAGGAGTCGTCAAAATCCTCCCCGGACCCCGAGCCGATCCCTGCTTCTTCAGACCTTGTCCAGCACCTATCTTCTTGTGCTGAAAACTGGACGGTCATGGAACGACAAATGATCATGGATGCCCTGTTGCGGGCCGGAGGGCGCAAGTCCAAGGCCGCCGTCATTCTGGGATGGGGCCGCTCGACCCTGTGGAGAAAGATGAAAAAACATAATCTGGATTAAAGGTATTTGCATCCATGAAGATTCTCGTTCCCATTGCCGGTCGCGACGTGGCTCCCCGCTTCGATATGGCTCCCGAGGTGCTCATTGTCACAACCGATGAGAACCACAATGTCATTGCCACCCGAACCATGGTTCTGCCCCAGGCATCTGCCGACGACCTCTGTTCGCTCATTCTCACCGAGAATGTCGATGTGGTTGCCTGCAACGGCATTGAAGAAGAATACTATCGGTTTTTGATCTGGAAAAAAATCAGGGTCGTGGATTCGATTATGGATACGGTTGAAAACGCTTTGGACCTGATTGTTTCGCAGCAGTGAAGAAAGGGTCTTTGATCATGATTTGTCCGCTCTGCCTTCATGAAAGGTCCGAATTGTTTTTCAAGGACAGTTCAAGGGAATATTACCGTTGCTCCCGTTGTCTGCTGGTTTATGTACCATCGGTATATCATCTTGACCACGATGACGAAAAATCCAGATACGACAATCACCGGAACAGTCCTCTGGATACAGCCTATCGCGCTTTCTTGTCCCGCCTCACCCGGCCGTTGCAGGCGGTCATGCCCAAGGGAACGCATGGCCTTGATTTCGGTTCCGGGCCGGGGCCAACCCTGTCTGTGATGCTCGAGGAGGCTGGATATTCCATGGATATTTTCGACAGGTATTATGCCCATGATCCAAAGCTGCTCACACGATCATACGATTTCATCACATCTACCGAGGTCGTAGAACATTTGCGTGAGCCTGGTATGGAATTGGACCGGTTGTGGTCCTGCCTGCGGCCCGGTGGTGTTCTGGGAATCATGACCAAATTGGTCCTGGACAGGAAGGCCTTTGCCGCCTGGCATTACATCCGGGATTTGACCCATATTGCTTTTTTTTCCCGACCAACCTTTATCTGGCTCGCAAACCGGTGGGCTGCCGGCCTGGATATTGTGGACAGGGACGTAGTCATTTTGCATAAAGAAAAATAGGCGAACGATAATTCAACTATCCAAGATAGTTAAACTCTCAACCAACTGGAAACACTTTTTTTATGAGCGACGAACCGAACAAGATCATCTATTCCATGGTCCGCGTGACCAAACATCACGACAAGAAACCCATCATCGAGGATATTTCCCTTTCTTTTTTTTACGGGGCCAAGATCGGTGTGCTCGGTCTGAACGGATCGGGTAAGAGTACACTTTTGCGGATCATGGCCGGGGAAGATTCGGATTTCGGGGGTGAAATCGTGGCGTCCCCGGGATATTCCATCGGCTATCTGGAACAGGAACCCCTTCTCGATGCGGACAAGACCGTGCGTCAGATCGTGGAGGAGGGAGTTGGTGAAACAGTGGGCCTGCTCGAGGAATTCAACCAGATCAATGCCCGATTTGCCGAACCCATGTCCGATGATGAGATGACCAGGCTTATCGAACGACAGGGTGAGGTGCAGGAACTTCTGGATGCCAACGATGCCTGGGAACTCGATTCCCGGCTTGAAATGGCCATGGACGCCCTGCGTTGTCCCGACCCTGAGATGAAAATCGAGGTCCTCTCCGGGGGTGAGAAACGGCGGGTCGCCCTGTGCCGGTTATTGCTTCAAAAACCAGACATTCTGCTGCTTGATGAACCGACCAACCATCTCGATGCCGAGTCAGTGGCCTGGCTGGAACATCATCTCCAGCAGTATTCCGGGACCGTCATTGCCGTGACCCATGACCGGTATTTTCTGGACAATGTTGCCGGCTGGATTCTGGAACTCGATCGTGGACGGGGCATTCCGTGGAAGGGCAACTATTCCTCCTGGCTCGAACAGAAGCAGAATCGGTTGGCCACAGAGGAAAAACAGGAGAGTGCCCGGCAGAAGACCCTTAAAAACGAGCTTGAATGGATCCGCATGTCTCCCAAGGGGCGGCACGCCAAGTCCAAGGCCAGGATCACCGCCTATGAGTCGCTTCTTGGACAGGGTAAGCAGGAAAAAACAACCGACATGAGTCTGTTTATTCCTCCGGGACCCCGGCTTGGCGATAGGGTCATCGAGGCCGAGCATGTGCGCAAAGGCTACGGGGACACGATCCTGGTGGAGGATATGAGTTTTCTTCTGCCTCCCGGCGGGATCATCGGGGTCATCGGACCCAATGGGGCCGGTAAATCGACCCTTTTCAAGATGATTACCGGTCAGGAAGAACCGGATGCAGGAGCGATCCGGGTGGGTGAATCCGTCCGCCTGGCCTATGTGGACCAGGAACGGGAGCATCTCGATCCGGAAAAGAGTGTCTGGGAGATGGTTTCCGGGGGTGCGGAGATGCTGAACATAGGGGGTCGTGAAATCAATTCGCGCGCCTATGTGGGCAAATTCAATTTTTCCGGTGCGGCCCAGCAGAAAAAGGTGGGAATGCTTTCAGGCGGGGAGCGGAACCGCTTGAATCTGGCCCTCATGCTCGCCCGGGAGGCCAATGTCCTGTTGCTCGACGAACCGACCAACGACCTGGACGTGAATACTATTCGCGCCCTGGAAGAGGGGATCGAGAACTTTCCCGGATGCGCCGTGGTCATCTCCCATGACCGCTGGTTTCTGGATCGTATCGCCACCCATATACTGGCCTTTGAAGGGGACAGCCGGGTTGTCTGGTTCGAGGGAAACTACTCCGAATATGAACAGGATAAACGCAAACGGTTGGGCAAGGATGCCGAGATTCCCAAAAGGATTCGCTACAGACATCTGACCCGATAAATCGATTCGAAAGATTTTCGGTTGATGCACGACTGTTCTCCGTGAACACCTTGGCGAACCGATCACAAGGGCTCTTGCGGAATGGGTGAGGTGTTCTTGATCCTGCATAATAAAGCGGGCCGGCAATGTGCACATTGCCGGACCGCTTTATATATTATGACAGATGGTGAAGATCAGAACCGTTCGAAGCTTGTGTCATCGACATCGTCCTCGAGACGCAGATCGATTCCCCGGGTTGTGGCCGGTTGTGTCCTGGTCGTTTGAAGCGATGTCGTGGGTGTCTTGCGAGAGGTCCTTTGAGGGGATCCCAGCGGTGGTGATGCAGGGGTCTCCTGCTTCACGATCAACCCCTCCTGAATCTGAAAGAAGGCTATGGCCGATTTGAGCTGTTCCGCCTGGGCGGAGAGTTCTTCCGAGCTGGCGGCCATTTCCTCAGAGGCCGAGGCATTTTGTTGAACGATCTGGTCGAACTGCTGAATGGCCTGATTGATCTGCTCCGCCCCGGAATTCTGTTCGTTGCTCGCGGCAGTGATCTCCTGGATGAGCTCGGCGGTTTTTTCGATATCAGGCACAATGGCCTCGAGCTTTTTCCCGGCGTCTTCGGCCTTGGCCACACTTGTTTTGGACAGGGCGTTGATTTCGGCCGCTGCCTTGCCGCTGTTTTCCGCAAGTTTTCTGACCTCTGCAGCCACCACGGCAAACCCTTTGCCGGCGTCACCCGCCCGGGCCGCCTCGATGGCGGCATTCAAGGCAAGCAGGTTGGTGTTTCGGGCGATCTGCTCGATAACGGAAATCTTCTCAGCGATATGTTTCATGGCATCCACTGTCTCACCCACAGCCACGCCGGTCTCCTGGGCATCCAGGGCAAGCTGGTTGGCAATCTTTTCCGTCTGTATCGTGTTTTCGGTGTTCTGGTGGATGTTGGCAGACATCTCCTCCACTGAAGACGAGATTTCCTCGACCGAGGCAGCCTGTTCCGAGGCCCCTTGAGAGAGCTGTTCCGATGCCCCGGACAGCTCGAGACTTCCCGCGGTCACGTTGTCCGCACCGGATCGGACATCGGCAACGACCCGCTGGAATTTTTCGACCATGGTATTGAGTGCAGTGGCCAGGACACCCATTTCATCGTGACTGGCTACTTTAACCTGGGTGGTGAGATCGCCCCGGCCGACTTTGTCGGTAAAGGCGAGGATCTTGTTAAGGGGACGCAGAATGGCATAATTGGTGGTGAACAAAACCACGCTCAGCAGGAAGACGAGAAGGACGCCCATGATTCCCAAGAGGGTGAGCGTGAGGTCCAGACCGTGGCCTGCTCCCGGGAGATATCCAGGGCATAGACCATGATTCCCACCTGTTTGTCCGTGTAGTCGGTGATGGGGAAAACGGACAGGGCATAGTCACCTTTGCGGGAAACGCGTATCTCCGTACGTCCCTGATCGAGCAGTTTTTCCGTGATCAGCTGGTCCAGGGCAGGATCATCCACCCCGGAAACCTGAACATATCGCGTCCCAACACGGGGATGTTTGGACGTATCCTTGAGCCCCTGGGCGATATCTAGAAGATCCTGGTTCATGTACAAGAGGATATTTTCGCCCTGACCCACGGCGGCATCGACGATGGGTTGGAAGTCGATGAGCATTTCAACGGACCCGAGATGTTTTCCGTTGTCCGCTTCAATGGGCAGCACGCTTCTGACGGTGAATCCCCCTCTGCCGATCTCCAGCCCCTGAGCGGGTTGTCCGTTTCGATTGGCATCCATGACCGTTTGCCTGAACCCGGAGATATCGTCGGAGATGTCCAGTGACTGGCCGTCACGGTTGCTGTTTTTGCCCCTCCAGAGCCGAACCAGGCTGCGCCCGTTGGGCAGATGGAAATGGAGCTTGAGCTTGTTTCCCCGGACCGCTTCAAAGCCCGCAAGGACGTCATGTAACTCCCTGCGCAGCATTTCCCTGGCATTTTGGGATTCGGGCGAAGCTTCATCATCGATGTTTCCAGAAAGGGCCAGTTGATAGGCCTCTTCGACTGCTGGCATCTTGGAGAAAAGTGCGGAAACCGCCTCGGCCTCGCGGGATGACAGGGCCATTGACGAAGAAATTTCCGTCATCTTGTTGCGGGCGATTTTTTGGATATATTCGTTGCTCAGCCCATTCAATTGCGCATTGAGGGCGACAAAGATGACGACCATCAGAACGAGCAGTGAGATGACCAGGGGAATAGAAATTTTGCTTTTGATTTTTAAATGCATGGAATCCTCTTGAAATAATGACGAAATCCGGTCTGACCGGGGAAATTGAAACGAAACGACCATCATTATGTACAAAGAGGAAATATGCCATGTTGTGAAAAGAAGAATTAGACGGCCCTGAGCGACACATCCATGCACCGTTCGTCAACCAGGGATTCCTCAGGTCTGGGAAAATACCACCGCATGTATGTGCAAAACCCTCTTGCCGCCCTCAGTCTGCGGCTGCACGGTGACATTTTTTCAACAATCAAATTGTGAACGACCTCACAAGATGTGCGGATCATGTTGCACAAGATACTGATCTTATGATTAAATCGTTAATATGGACTGCCCTGCCTGTTTGGTTCGAGATGCACATATTCTCTTCCTGAGTACGTCTTCATGCGGTTTTCAGCCGGCCTGCCCGAATCAACATGATGAACTGGTGGTTTTCACGAACAGCGCTTGTTTCGTGAACCACAACGCACCCGGGGCAGGCAGGCTTCGCCCCATCAGTTAGTGCCTCAAGGCCGATCCGGACTATGGCAATTGCGTCGTTGCGACACAGAAAATCCCATTTGACGAGGTTGAAAAAAACATCGCAATATCATGCCCTGCCGGATTTTTTTCAGTCAATCCACAAATCAACCAGCTCAAATGAATTCACATCCACCAATCCCTTGTCGGTGAGCTTCAAGTCGGGAATAACCGGCAAAGCCAGAAAGGAGAGAATCATGAATGGATCCGGGTGGGCAATTTTTATTGTTTGGCAGGCCGTTGCCAGTCTGTTCATGGAGCTGACCACATGGTCCAGAGGTTGGTCGCTCATCAGTCCGGCGATGGGCAACGGCATGGAAGCCAGCACGCTGTTGTTCTGAACCAGTACCAGTCCCCCGCCCATCCTCTGAACCGCCATGGCGGCCACAAGCATGTCGGCATCGCTGGTTCCGGCAACAATCAGATTATGGGAATCATGGGCCACTGTGGAGGCAAGGGCTCCGTTTTCAAGTCCCAGTCCGCGTACAAACCCAAGCCCTGTATTTCCCGTGGCTTTATGCCGTTCAATGACAGCCAGTTTGACGAGATCCGACGAGATATCTGCCTGGGCCAAACCGCCAATAATCCGAGGTGTTGCAGGTGCCTGGGCAGTTACAATCTGACCGGGAATAACTTCAATAGCCCTGATTGTTTTTCCTTGAGCCGGGATTTCAAAGGTCTTCAGTGAAAGACCTTTGATATGCATCGAATTTCCCGGCGCCCTGGTTTCTGATTCAAAAGAGCATTGTTCCAAACTCCTGCCGCCGAGATAAACATGTCTCACACAAAAATCTTTGAGGTCATCCACCAGGACCATATCCGCCTTGTAGCCGGGAGCAATTGCCCCCCGGCGTTTAAGGCCGAAATACCTGGCCGGATTTATGGTCACCATCTGCACAGCGCGCACAGGATCAAGACCCAGTCTCACGGCCTGACGAAGATTTTCATCCAAATGGCCTTTTTCGGCCAGCTCCTGGGGGTGGCGGTCATCTGAAACCAGGGAAAAATAATGCCAGTTATGATTACTGACCAGGGGAAGGAGTGCTGCCATATTCTGCTCGGAAGTACCCTGCCTGATCATGATATGCATGCCTTTGCGCAGTTTCTCCTTTGCTTCCTCGATCGCAACACATTCATGATCGCTTTCCGGTCCGGCCAGAATATAGGCATTCAAGTCTCTTCCCGAAAGGCCGGGAGCGTGGCCGTCAATAACCATATCTTTTGTGAGTTCAAGTTTGGCCAGCACACCCGGATCCGCGAAGATAACACCGGGGAAATTCATCATTTCTCCCAGACCAGGAAATCTCCCCGGATATTTTTTCAGCAGATATTTCATCTGCTCCACGTCAAGCCGAGCTCCGGAATTCTCCAGATGTGTCGCCGGAACACATGAAGAAAGCATGGGGTATATTGAGACAGGAAGGTCTCTGGTGGAATTCAGGACGTATTCAACCCCGTCGATCCCGAGTACATTGGCGATTTCATGGGGATCGCAGACCACTGCGCAGGTGCCTCTGGCAGCAAGTGTGCTCGCACATACAGGTGGCGACAGAAGAGTTGATTCAATATGAATATGGGCCTCAATAAAACCGGGACAGAGAAAGGCTCCATGTCCGTCAACAACCTCTTCGGCAGAACAGTTTTCAAAACCCAGGACAATCCCATCCCTTACAGCAACATCGGCAGGATGAATCTCTCCCGAAATAGTATTAACCAGCCTGACATTGGTAATGAGCAGGTCAGCCGGTTCTTCTCCTCTGGCCGCTGCAATCATTTGTCGTTGAAGATTATACGACACGTTCAATCCTCTTTTTATCGAATAGGTATATGGTCATGGTGAAAAAACAAGAGAGCGTTACAGAACTCTCTCAGGACACGGTAGCTGTTTTTACAGGATGACGCGAAAATTCACGGGCGGTGGAAGGCTAAAGATGCATGAGATGCTGCAAAATGGCCAGACTTGACGCATAAACCGCCTTCAGCCCGCTCAGTCCCAGACGGGAACTGCGCAGACGCGGTCGGAGAGTGTACGGTTTGATAGGAGGTTAAGATATCTCTTTTTTTGCTTCACATCCTGCATTTCCTGACCAGGCCGGTCATCATGTAGGCGGTGCTGAAATGGCGCGAGAGGAGTCGTTGGCTGATGGATGAGACATCAGCTTTTTTGCGCATGAGGCCCAGGAACATGCCTGCGCCGGAGATATCGCCCACGAGCACGAATCCGGTTATCTTGCCGTCCTTCAGATACATCTTGCGAAGGGTCTGTTTGGATTTGCGTTTAATGACTGTTTCCGATGGCTGTCCGACCACGATGACCTTGCGGGTGAGTTCCTTGAGGGAATTCATGTTCAGTTGCTGTTCGTAGCGGATTCCTGCACCCATGATGTTCATGGCCACGGTTCTTCCGTGGGCCACGGCAACGGGATAGAGACCGTGGATCTTGGTGTTCCCGGTGACCAGGTCACGGGTTTCGGCTACGTCTCCGCAGGCATGGATGAAGGGGATATTGGTCTGCAGGTATTCGTTGACCACGACCCCCTGCTTGCATGTGATCCCGCTGTTTTTCAGAAAATCGATATTCGGTTTGACTCCGGTGGCGGCGATGTACAGATCAGCAGTCAGGGTCTGGCCTTCAGCCGTGGTTATGCCTTCCACCTTGTCCTTTCCGATAAATGCGGTGGCTTCGGTTCCCAGACGGACATCAATACCTGCTTTTTTAAGGTCCTTGAGCACATAATCGGAGGTTTCCTGATCGAGAAGTCTGGGCATGATCCACCCCCTGCGATTGAGCAGGATGGGCTTCAGGCCGATTTTGGCAAGGCACAGGGCGATTTCAACTCCGATGAATCCTCCTCCCACGATCAGTGCCGAGCTTCCTGGTTTGTTGTCTGCAAGTTTGCGGATCTGTCGGGTACCCTCAAGTGTCTTGAAATGACAGATGCCCGGTTTTTCCACACCCGGAAGCGGGGCGTGCAGGGATGATCCCGAGGCAATGACCAGATGGGCGAATTCATAGGAACCCTTGTCGCTTGTCAGGAGCATCCGGTCCGGATTGATGGACACCACAGATTCTCCCATCCGGCAATCCAGATCGAGCTGGCTGCACACATCGGTTCCCTTCCAGAACAGGGTGTTTTCATTGCCGGTGAGCAGGTATTCTCCGAGTACAGGGGGGGAGTAGGGAGGAGTCTCTTCCTGTGCGAACATGGTGATTTCGCCTGCATAGCCATGCTCCCTGAGGGTTTTTGCGGTTTCCAGTCCGGCGGGTCCCATGCCGATGATGATGGTTTTCATGGGCGTTTCCTTTTGGGCTTGTTGTGATTGTTTTTTCCCTTGTCATTCAGGGTTCGGTCAAACGAGCAAATTGTGAATTGCCCCTGCGAATTCTTTGGGAATCGTAATCATTTTTAGGAGTTGCGTAATTCTCTTCGGGCCGGGGAAGGGGCTATGCGATCATCGCTGCAAGTTTTCTGACCTCCTGGACATAGGGGGTGTTCATCTCCATCAGGGGGGTGACATCGGGCTCCGTGGCCATGACTGCTTCGTCAAAGGGCAGATGGGTTATGGTCGTGAAAGGATGATCTCCCAGATAACCGGCCACCTTGTCACTGTCTTCCCGGGTTCGGCAGCGATTGACCACCAGATGAACGCCCGGGATATCCAGATCGCGGGCCAGTCCGGCCGAGTGAAGAGCCACCTGTACGGCGTTGAAACTTGGTTCGGTCATGATCACGGCGTGCTGGAATCCGTCGGCCAGAGCCCGGCCGAAATGTTCCACCCCGGCCTGGGTGTCCATGAGGATGATTTCACCATTTCTGAGTTTTATGTACCGGACAATGCTGTCTAAAAGGGCATTTTCCGGACACAGGCACCCCGTGGCCGCCTGAATGACGCTGCCTATGACCAGCAGGTCGATATTTTTTCCAATGGACATCCCGAAGCGCTGTACAACGTCGGAAACATCGGGATTGATGCGCAGCATGGCCCCCCAGCCCTGGCCGGGTCGGGCGCCTGTTTTTTCCTCGATGTAGTCGAGATTTTTGGAGACCGGAATGAGCTCTGTTGCCTTGTCCAGGGGAAAACCCAGGGAAAAGGCCAGATTCTGCTGGGGGTCTTCGTCTACGGTCAGGATCTTGTTTCCCTTTGCAGCCATGACTTTGGCCAGAAGGGCAGTCGTGGTGGTTTTGCCGACCCCGCCTTTGCCCGTTATGACAATGCGGGTTCCTGCGGTTTGCGGTGCCCGGTGTTCGTCGAGATAATCCGCTGCGCTGAAGAGGTGTTCACTGCGGGATTCGTTAGGATCCATGTGGTGTCCTTCTGCGAATGGGGTGGTTGAAAATTGTGTAAGGGCACGGCGCGCCGTGCCCTTACGGTTCGTCGTTCTCATGACCATACGCTGTTTTCGGGTGATCAGATCCCGAGCCCCTCGCGTTTGGCCAGGATGTGTTTCTCGATAATGTCCGCTGCTTTGACCGGATCGGGCTCTACGGCAAAGGCTGCGCCGACCACGTCATTCAGTCCTGATGCGAGGAGATTCAGGACATTGGCACTCCCGAAGATTTTAGGCGGGATTCCCAGAACCGTGAACACACCCGAGGCCACGAAATAGGAACCAATGGACACGGCCTTCTGAGACATCCATTCAGGTGCGGCCCCGGCAAGGGGAAGCTGATCGATGGAGACGTCCAGGGCCTTGGCCAATTCAGCGGCCAGAACCAGGATTCTCGAACAGTCCACGCACGAGCCCATGTGCAGGACCGGAGGAATGCCCAGTGCCTGGCAGACGGCTTTCAGTTTGTCCCCTGCCTGTTCGGCAGCCTCGGGCAAAAGCAGTCCGGCCTTGCCTGCGGCAATGGCGGCACAGCCCGTCTGGACCACGAGGATATCCCGCTTGATGAGTTCCTGTGCCAGTCTGACATGACCGAAATCATGCTTGATTTTGGGGTTGTTGCACCCGACCATGCCCACGGCCCCCTTGATCTGACCACCCGCAATGGCATCGATAAGGGGTTTCAAGGTCCCGCCGAGGGCCTTGAGGATCGCCTCTACGGAAAAACCGGCCATCATCTTTACGGGCTCACCCGGAATGAGGACTCGATGCTGGTCCCTGTTTTGAAAATTGTCGATGGCCAGGTCAACAATGGCCTTGGCCGTGTCCATGGCGTTTTTGGGATGGAATTCCAGATGTACCGCACCGGGGACCTTGGATTTTTCGCTGGTGGAAACAACCTTGGTGTGAAAGCAGGCAGCGGTCTTGGTGATGGAAGGAAAGATGCACTGATAGTCGATGACCATGACCTCGACCGCACCGGTAGCCAGGGCGAGTTCCTGGTTGAGCATGTTCCCGGCGATGGGCACACCCTTGCGCATGAGCAGCTCGTTGCCCGTACAGCACATCCCGGCCAGGTTGATTCCCTGGGCGCCTTTGTCCTTTGCCTTCTGTTGCATTTCGGGCAGTCTGGAAGCCTCGACCACCATTTCCGAGAGAACCGGGTTGTGTCCGTGCAGCACGATGTTGATCATGTTCTTCTTGAGTACGCCCAGATTGACCCATGAGTCCTTGATCTCCGGAGTTCCAAAAAGGATGTCCGAAGCCTCGGTAGCCATCATGGAGCCACCCCAGCCATCCGACAGCGCTGTACGCAGCCCGTGGAGCAGGATGTTCGCATAATCAGCACCTACACCCATGTGGATGCGATGCATGCCTTCGACGATTTCCCGGTCCACGCTGCGGGGCATGATCCCTGTCTTGTTCCAGATCTCCTGGGTTTTTTCCGGAGCTCTGCGGGTAAACTGGATGTAATTCTTGATCGTCCCGAACTCCTCGAGCATGGAAAGGGCCACGTCCTTGGCGATTTCGTTGTTGGATCTGCCGTCTGTGGGGATATCGTATTCACCGGCAATGGCCATGAGTTTGTCCGTGTCCAGGATTTCGTATCCCTGGGAAGAACCTTCCGCTGTTTCGAGCATGGTCTCAATGACCTCGCGGCCATGGTCCGAATGAGCGGCCGCGCCCGTGTTCAGATCATCCAGAAGATTTCTGGCCACGATGAGATCGGCGTTGGCACCGCAAACTCCCCGGACAGGTGAACCTCCGTAGGGATTGATGCGACAGGGGCCCATTGTGCAGCGATTGCAGCAGACACCGGTCTGGCCGAATCCACATTGGGGCTGCTGGTCCTCGAGCCGGTCCCAGGCCGTTTCAATGTTTTCCTGAATGGTTCTTTGAAGGATCGGTTTGGCGGATTCGTCGATGGTACGTTCATTTATGATGTTGTTCAGGGTATCCAAATCATACTGAGCGGTCATTGTTTCCTCCTTGAATGCGCAGCAATTGCTGAAACTCGTGGGATAGTAAGGTGTTTCGATGAATCGTGAGGCTCGCTTCTATGTTTTCGTGGTTCAGGTGACCGGTTCATTTTGATGAAGGAAGAGGACCAATGCGGGCCAGTGTTTCCCTGATGGACTGATAGGCCTGGATATTGTCCGGGATGGTCGATGTCGCATCTCCCTGGATGGTTCGGGTGATATTCAAGGCAAAATCCTTTCTGGCATCCTCAATTGCGTCATTTACATATCCGAATGTCAGTGCTCCTGTTTTACAGGCCTCCACACAGGCAGGGATCTGATTCTTTTTTTGTCGTTCGATACAATTGTCACATTTGTATGCGGTTTTTTTTCCGGTTTTTTTGCTCGCAACAAATGTTATGGCTCCGAAAGGACAGACCATGGCGCACATTCCACAGGAAATACACAGGTCCTCCTGAACCATGACCGTATCGAATTCCGGGTCACGGAAGAGCGCACCGGATGGACAGATTTGAACACAGGGTGCGGGGTTGCAATGACGACATTTCAGGGGAAAGGTCAGAAAATCCACTCCGATTTGGACTCCGATGCGCGGACGGGGAAGATCTGCAGGCAACGGGTTGGACAGATTCGGAAGCGTTTCGTGATGGGCTTTTGCACAGGCCAGCTCGCAATGTCTGCAGCCCACGCAACGTTCAACATCGACAAAAACGGTTTTCATAGACGGACCTCCTTGGGGTAGTGGATGACGAGCTTTTGAGCCATTAAGCCGGGGAGCTTTGGTGCGGGCCATGCAACCGCTGTCATACACTCGGGTTTAATGAATCGTGTCACTTTGTAGAATTTTCAACACGTATGGATACGGCCAAGGGCAGGGTGTTGAAAATTTTACCTGCAAAGCGTAGTAAGCCTTTCTTTGCCGAAGCGGGATCTGAACCTGTTCTTTGAGGGAACCCAAAAAATTTGTTTTTATCATACTCTAAAAATTCTTTCGGTACAATGAGTTTCGGTAATTGTCAAAGAAGTTGTCGCTTTTTTTGATGCCTATACGACCTTCTGTTTTGATGTTTCTTTGTGATCCTTGGGGTTGAGTTTTACCGCACCCACAACAGACCAATTTCGGATCCCTCTAGCCCAGCGTTCAGGCCGTTTATTACGAGCAGCCAGATAGACTTGATGCCGGGCGTACAATATCTGCCTATCTCGGCCCTGGTGACGGTCATCCGGGGTCACAAACCGCAGCCCGCTGTGAAGATGCACTGTGTTATACCATGCCACGAATTGAGAGACCCATTCCCGGGCGGCCTCCAAGGTTTCAAAGGGCTTCTCGGGATAATCAGGACGGTACTTGCAGGTCCTGAATAGCGATTCCGAGAAGGGATTGTCGTTGCTGACAGCTGGCCTGCTGAATGATGGCATCACTCCAAGCTCTTGAAGCGTGGCAAGCATGATAGAACCTTTCATCGGTGATCCGTTATCGGCGTGAATGACCAGTTGATCCCGCGCAACCTGTTCAGTAAAACAGGCGGTCCGAACAAGCTCCGACGCGTAGTCTGAGTTCTCTGTTTCGTGCACACTCCAGCCAACGATTTTGCGGCTGTAGATGTCCAGGTACATGTAGAGATACCAATACGTTCCTCGTATCGGCGCAGGGAGATATGTTATATCCCAGCTCCAGACCTGGTTCGGACCTGTCGCAGTCAACGGTTTGGGAGCCTTGTTTTTTCTTGGTCTGCATTTTGCCCTGTGAGCATTTTGACCAGTTGCCCTGAGTATTCTGTAGAACGTGGATTCTGATGCGACATACTCGCCTCTATCAGCGAGCTTGGGGACAATCTGGCTCGGAGGAAGATCTTTGAATTCTTCGCTGTTTGCGACTTTCAGAACCCGTTCTTTCTCGAACTCTGTCAGCTTGTTGATGGGAGATTTGTTGTTGTCCTTACGCTTATCCTCAACACCGTGCTTTTCCCAACGTTGTAACGCTCGTAGGGAAAGTCCCAGAATCTCACAGGCCTTTTTCTTTCTCGCTCCCTGGGCAACAGCTTCGCGAATCAGCTGGATGACCAGTTGTTTTTCTTCCGGGGTGATCAGTCTTCCTCTTGGTCCCCCCATATCGCGTCCACTTTTTTTTTGAGCAACAGCAGGGCAGATGCTTCAGCTAGAGCTTTCTCTTTACGGAGCAACTCCTTTTCCAATGTACGGACTTTTTTTTGAATTTTTGAATCATTCAAAGATCGTTTCGACTTGGATTTCTGAGAAGCTCCCTCTAGAAAATCTCTTTTCCAATTGTCGAGATGTTGAACATGCACACCTCTTGACCTGCACCATGCACTTTTTTCTTCTGGAGATAGGGGCGCTGTTTCAACCAATGCTTGTAGACGTTCTTCGGCAGTCCAATCCTGAGGGCGTTTGCTGGTTGAAGACATGGAGAGTGCTCCTTGGGTTTTACGGCGTT
>NZ_JBSPZA010000041.1:0-22331 GCF_053851535.1 Desulfoplanes sp. PS50
TGATCAAGCAGATAATGGCATATATTCGCAACTATAACGAGCTGTGGGCCAAGCCTTTTAAGTGGACTTACACCGGGAAGCCACTGACTAAATAACGGTATAGAAATTTAGCGGACGCAACACTAGCAACCGATAGAGAGTCAGATTTTAAACCGACCCCCGGTGAGGATATTAATAAATTTTAACAAGTTAAGCCATAACAACCCTGGCCACCCTCCACGAGCCGTTAGTCGGAAGGAACGATGTACAAAGAATTAGAGGTAAATTCGCTTGCCGAATTAATAGAAGTAGCTCAGCTTGTTGAAACTCAGTCTGGCTCACAATTATGGTTCAGAGGTCATCATAATCATGAATGGCATTTGGTTCCTTCAGCTCATAGAAGGAATCCTCTCCTTGAAGCCACGGTTCTTAACAATTTTAGGATGAGGGCTCCTGCTTTCCGCACTGATTGCCCACAGCATCAAGATTACGCATCTTGGCTTCCCTTAATGCAACACTATGGGTTGCCGACACGTCTCCTTGATTGGACCGAATCTTTGGTTGTTGCTGCTTACTTTGCATCATCGCATCCACTAGTCGAATCGCCTGCGTCTATATGGATGCTTGATCCTGGTCATCTGAATCAACTTTCCGTGGGATACTTGATTCCATTTTTAACTGATGAACGAGTTGCCCCAATTATTCGTGAAGCGTTTGGAACTCGAATCGACACTAAATATCAAGAGGCTATCAGCGTTATCGCACCTAGACGCGATATTAGAATGATGGTTCAGCTTGGCAACTACACGATTCACAGAAATTCGACACCAATTGAGAATTATCCTGACGCATCGAAATTCCTTACGAAGGTAACCATTCCACCCGATTCGATAACAGCCATCAGAAGAGATTTATCTGTTTGCGGCATCCGGCATTCGTCGCTTTTTCCCGATTTATCTAGTTTGGCCACAGAATTATCTGAAATTATTGTAATAGATGACCAATAAGACATCGCCAGCCATGACCGTTTCCATAGGCACATAAAATGAGTAGTCGTCGCCTTATCCAAGACAAACATGAGCGATACCTCATTGACGAATTCATTCGCTGGTGGGCATCGCAGACCAATGAACTCTTTCATGTGGTCTCTCGTCCAGATCCGCCGGAAGCTATCGTTCAGTCACACCAAAGGACCACTTGGATTGAGGTGACAGACGCATTTCACTCGGATAAATGGGCCCAGGACCTCTGCTCGTACGCAACACCAGGAGAAAAACATAAGCCAATAGGGCCTGGGCCGTATGTTGGGATGGATGAACAAATATCAGAACGCTTTGCGCTACTGCTGAAAAAAAAATTGTCGAAGGAAAGTTACGCAAAAGCTCACGCCAAGTATGGTCCTGGCATGCTGCTTGTCGGAATCCAAAGCCCGTGGTTTGATGGCCAGACGTGTGAAATGATGCAAGAGACCTGCAAACGGATGGATTGGGCAACAGATCGAGGGTACTTCTCGCATGTATTCATATCGTTCAGCTCTCTGAACGTGCAGACTTTTCAAAGGTGGGAGTGGAGAGTATAGCCAACGATTGCTGACCGCCCCCCTCATCGATCGATACTCTCTTTGACGTCCCGACGCAGCAGCCCATCTCGTTAGGTTACAGAGGAGTCCTTAAAACATTAAGATCTTGTCAGTTTTGAGGAAAAATTAATCAATGCCAAAACTAAAATCAGAACGTCATCATTGGTGGCCTCGATGCGTCTCTGCTCGGTGGGCCGACGAAGATGGAAAGACTGGTTGGATCAGGCCCGACGGCACATCCATTCGTGTTCCGCCTAAAAAGCTGGGGTTGATCGGGAATGGTCATCACATCAAGCTCAGTAGTTGTATTGGCGGTTCATCACCTTGGGACACCAGCTTCGAGGATGAATTTGACACAGCTGACAGTAATTTTCCTGCTATAATTTCTTGGTTAGAGAGCCTACAGCACGAGTTTATACTGCATCAGAATTTATGTGACAGATTCCTTCCACAACCGGCCTCCGTGAAACAACTACGTATGCTTACGGAATGTGTAGTTTCGTTGGCTGTACGCAGCCCGATGAACCGCGAAGCGTTAGTATCTCCAGCTGAGCATTTGCGAGGAGGTATACCAAATCCAGAACGAAATGCGCTGATTGGCGCCAATATGCAACATTCTCAGCGATTGATTGCAGATAGCATTGGTGCAAACGGCAAGTTTGCGATTCTCTTCTCGCAGAGAAAAGAATTCATTTTTGGGGACGGTTTTTTTCACAACGTTAAAGGCGTAAGGAATCCCCCTATTGACCCAAAGATTCTTGCGCCGATTACGCCAAATATGAGCGTAATAGTGACTCGCCCAACGTACTTTATCGTGCAGCCCCGGCTCTCAACTATCGTTTTGAGTGACGAGGAGGTGGACCGGTGTAATCATGCCATCCAAGTCTATTCGCATCAAGCACTCTACTTTCGAAATCATCCCCCCACGATCGGGGATGCATTTACCAGCAATGAACACCGTGTTTATTCGCACCCAGACAATCCAATCGATGATCTTCTTTGTAGCATACCTGGAATACCCGCGAGAGATAAATCACTCGATTTTCTTATGGGCAAGGGGCAATAAACAACCTCAATCATAACATTAAAAATCGACGGGGGTGCACGATTTACTTGTTAACAAAGACACAACCACTCATCATGTCCCGACAACAAAATTTTGCCCACAGCCAATCTCCCCGCCCCTCATCATCCACATCCACAAATGCCCTTGATATTTCCCGCCCCCCGCAGTAATTCCTACCGATTCAATCTGATTTATCCTGATAAAACAGGCTGAATCCATACAATCCGAAAATTAAAGGCCTGCACGCATGCGGGCCCTTTGGTGGGGTATCACCTATGGAAGACAGATGGCTCTCCGTGGAAGAGATCGGAGTCTATCTCGGGGTCAAGCGGGATACGATCTACAAGTGGATTACGGGCAAATCCATGCCTGCGCACAAGATAGGTCGTCTTTGGAAATTCAAGAAGGATGAAATTGATACGTGGGTTCGTACGGGCGGGGCTCGGGTGAATCAGGGGTCTCATGATGACCCGCAATAAGCACCTGGAACGTTTCGGGTTTCGGTTTTCCAGGAGCAGTACCCACAATGCCCGGACCATGATGTTCAAGGAATTGGACGCCCTGTTCGAGCATACGGGTGATTGCGAAACCTCCAGGGACGGTTACCGGCAGGCCATTGTGGACGAGAATTGTCTGGCAAAACGATCGGGCAAAACACGGGTGCTGACCTATCAACACCTGGTGGAGCTCTATGGGCTTGATCCGTCCCTGCTCCTTTTCAGGGCGCTGTGTTTTTTCTGGAAACGGGATATTCCCGGTCGACCGCTCCTTGCCCTGATCACTGCCGTTACTCGAGATCCCCTTCTTCAGGCATCCATCCCTTTTATCCGGGATATACAGGCTGATGAAATCATAGTCAGGCAGCATCTGGAGCAATTCATCGACGATCTCGAACCCGACCGTTTCAGCAAGGCCACACTGACCTCGACCGCCCAGAACATCAATGCCACCTGGACCCAGTCCGGCCATCTCAAGGGGCGGGTGCGCAAAATCAGGACCCAGGCCCAGGCCACACCGGGAAGCGTCTCCCTTGCCCTTCTGCTCGGATATCTTGCCGGACATCGCGGCCCTGCTCTTTTTGAGACCGAGTACATCTCCCTACTCGACTGTCCTGTGAATACGGCGATCGAACTCGCGGAGGAGGCCTCAAGGCGTGGGTGGATCGTTTTCAAGCGGGTGGGTGATGTCATGGAAGTCCTCTTTCCACGGATCATCACTTCTGAGGAAATGGAGTGGATACATGAGCAAAATTAAACGTCTGATTCAATCCTACGGCAAATATATCGCCATACCCTGGCGAGATGATGCAGCCGCGGCCCAGCGAGTCATTTTCTGCGTGTATAACGAGAAGGACGAACGTTCCCTTCGTACAAGTATCGATGAATTCGAAATCGTCACCCGAAACGCCGGGCATGACTGGGGTTTGTTCGATCTGACAACATCTTTTGCCGACTGGATGCTTCAGGAAGAATACGCCGAGGAATACTTCGATCAGCCGGACCTGATCGATGATCTCATGCCGGATGAATACGTGGACTATATTCTCGAGCGGTTCAAAACCGAATGCGCATCGCTTACCTCGGATGCAAATGCGGTTGTCGCCATTTCCGGGGTGAGCTCTCTCTTTGGTTTTGTAAAGGTCAAGGACCTGGTCGACACATTGGCCCCTCTGGTCCAGGGCCGGCTTCTCGTCTTTTTCCCGGGCAGCTTTGAGAATAACAATTACCGATTGCTGGATGGGTATGACGGATGGAATTATCTGGCCGTTCCCATCACTGCGGACAAGAAATTCTGAACAAAGGGTCTCGAGATGATAAACCAAGACATCTATCTGAAAAATCCGGCTGAACACAGGTTGGTCAACCAGGGCGTTGCAACCGTGAATGACGACTGGAGCGAACATGCCCAGACCGTACTCCGGTATGAGCTGGAAACCTTTGTCTGTCATGGCCAATACGAGAAAGGCATGGCCCATATCCTGGACACCTATCTCAAAAATCTCGATCAGGCCCAGCAACCCGGTGTCTGGATCAGCGGTTTCTACGGTTCGGGGAAATCCCACCTGGCCAAGATGCTCAGAGCGCTGTGGGTGAACACGGAATTCAACGATGGAGCAACCGCCCAGGGGATCGCCCACCTTCCCCGGAATATCAGGGACATCTTAAAGGAGCTGAGCGTCCAGGCAAAACGCTATGGCGGACTGCACGCGGCCTCGGGAACCCTCAAGTCAAACGATGAACGTAACAGCGTCCGGACCGCGCTTCTGGCCATTATCTTCCGATCCGTTGGCCTGCCTGCCAAATATCATCTTGCCTTGTTTGTCATGTGGCTTGCCGAAGAAGGAATTCTGGAACCGGTCCGCACCTACGTTCTGAATGCGGAAAAAACCTGGGAGAACGAGGTCAAACGTCTGCATGTTTCCAAAATCATGCGCGAAGCCCTTGTCCAGACGCGGCCGGACATCTTTTTCGATGAAAAAACCTGCTCGGATATCCTGCGCAACCAGTTCCCCAGTGCCAAGGACGTTACCAGCGAAGACATGCTTCATGCCATTCGCCAGGCCCTTTCCCAAAACGGCAAACTCCCCCTCACCCTGATCGTCCTGGACGAGGTCCAACAGTATATAGGTGAAGACAGTCAACGTTCCATCGATGTCCAGGAAACCGTGGAGGCCTGCTGCAAGAATATCGGCAGCAAGATACTGTTCATCGGGACCGGTCAGACGGCAGTGACCGGCACCAGCAATCTCAAGAAACTCCAGGGACGTTTCACTGTTCGGGTGGAGCTTTCCGATGCCGATGTGGACACGGTCATCCGGCAGGTGATTCTGGCCAAAAAACCCGAAGCCACAGCCCCCATCGAGCAGGTCATGCAGAACAATCTCGGAGAGATTTCCCGCCACCTGACAGGAACAACCATCAGCCACCGCCAGGACGACATCCCCTGCTTTCCCCAGGACTATCCCATTTTACCCGTGCGCCGGAGATTCTGGGAACACACCCTGCGTGTTCTCGACCAGACCGGAACGGACAGCCAGCTCCGCAACCAGCTGAGCCTGATCCACAAGGTCATTCAGACCAACCTGCAAGCCCCTTTGGGGAATGTTGTTCCGGCAGACTATATCTATTTTGATTCGGCTGACGACATGCTCCGATCCCGCATCCTCCCCCGCAAGGTCCATGAAAACACCTTGAGCTGGATCAACGGAACCGAGGATGAACGACTCATGGCCCGTGCCTGTGGAACGGTTTTTTTGATCAATAAACTGGCTGCGGCAAATAACGAGTTGGGGATCAAGGCCACGGTGGACACTATTGGGGACCTGCTCGTCGAGAATCTCGCTGATGGTTCGGCCACACTCCGCAATAAATTGCCCGCCGTCCTGGACCACTGCGAACTGCTCATGAAGGTCGGGGAGGAATACCGCATCCAGACCGAGGAAAGCGCGGCATGGAATGACGAATTCCTCAGTCAGCGTTCCAGACTGGCCAACGAGACCTATCGCATCGAATCCGAACGCGAGGATCGCATCAAGAAAAAATTCGGGCAGACCGCGAATGCAATGTCCATCATTCACGGGGATTCCAGAGTCAACCGGACCATAACCCCGATCTTCGACTCCGTGCTTCCGGCCGATGCGGATGAGCGACTTTATGTGTGGGTTCGCAATGGATGGAATGTGGATGAGAACTCGGTTCAAGCTGATGCCAGACAGGTTGGGAACCAGTCGCCCACCATCTTTGTCTTTATCCCCAAACGATCTTCTGACGATCTCCGCCACTTTTTGATAGACTACAAGGCCGCATCAGCCACTTTGGATATACGGGGTATTCCCGGAACAGCCGAAGGCATCGAGGCCCGTTCCGCCATGGAAACCACCAAACAAACGGCTGAAGGCAGGATCGAAGAACTGCTTCAGGACGCGTTGAACGGTGTGCGGGTCTTTCAGGGAGGCGGCAACGAGATAATCGGCAACGATCTTCAGGAGGCTATCCAGGAAGCTGCCCGGAATGCATTGTTGCGACTGTATCCCAACTTTCAGCTGGCCGACCACGCGGGGTGGTCCAAGGTGTACGACCTGGCACGCAAAGGGGCCCCGGACGCCCTCAGGGCCGTTGGGGACAAGGGTGAACCGGGCAATAATCCCGTATGCAAAGCCGTGCTCACCTTCATCGGGGCGGGCAAAAAAGGAGCCGATGTCCGCGAACGTTTCGAAGGTTCTTCGTATGGCTGGTCACGGGACACCGTTGACGGGGCGTTGCAGGTACTTCTGGGTGCTGAATTGATCCTGGCCCGCAATGAACGGGGACAGGGAATCGCTCCCAGGGACCTCGAACGCAAGGCCATCGGCAAAACATCCTTCAAGATGGAATCAACCACCATCACCACGATGCAGCGGATCCTGATCCGCAAGCTGTTTCAAAAGGCGGGAGTGAACGTCAAACAGAACGAAGAAAGCGCAAGGGCCGGTGAATTTCTGAACAGAATTTACGACCTGGCCGAGGATGCCGGAGGGGATCCGCCCTGCCCTGCTCCCCCCGACACGACCTTTCTGGAACGGGCACGATTGAGCACCGGCAATGAGCAGCTTTTGGAGATCCTCTCCCTGAAGGAACAGGTGACCGGCACTATTGATGACTGGATCGACACGGCCCAGCGCATGGAAGCCCGATTGCCGGAATGGAGGACGCTGAAACGTCTTGCCGCATGCTGCAGGGATCTCGATGAGGCCAAGGAGATTCTGGATCAGATAACGACCATAGAAGACAAACGGCTGCTTCTGGCCGAACCCGACCATATCGCACCGCTTATTACCTCCCTGACCCAGATGCTCAGGGAACGACTCAACCAGCTGGAAGCGGACTATACCCGGGAACATGCCAAGGGTCTTGCAAGCCTGCACGCGGATGATAATTGGAATCAACTCACGCCGGAACAGCACTTCCAGCTCATGTCCGAGCAGCAATTGCACGAAGCGGCCAAACCCAAGGTTTCGGTGCAGTCCACCCTGGACATTCTGGAAACACTGGAACGATGCTCTCTGTCCAGCTTTGCCGACCGGGTGGCAGCCCTTGCATCCAGATTTGAAACCGTGGCCCGAAAAGCCGCTGAACTCTGCGAACCAGAGGCCCAGTTCATCCAGGTACCGCATTGTACCCTGAAAACGGAAAAAGACATCGACGACTGGATCCGTACCGTGACCACAAAGCTCAAGACAGCATTGGAGCTGGGCCCCGTCATCATCAGGTAGCAGGAATACAAAGGAAATGAGCATGCAGCCACTTGAAAAATCGCTTCGCAACAAGCTGGAACATACCATCAAGGATGCCCGGGAGATAGCCGAACAGGCCGCCAGGGCCTCCCTGGAACAACTCGGAGTGGGGGAATCCGTTCCATTCGGCCATCTGAGCGAAGATGACAGAATCCTACGCCGCAGGCTGCGGGTCCATGGCCGCCAGCTGGGTGATCTGCTAAAGGCCAAAGGCGAGCAGGAGATCGACCGTCTGGTAGAAGAAACCGCCTACGAACACTGGCACCGCATGCTCTTTGCCCGGTTTTTGGCTGAAAACAAACTTCTCATGTATTGGTCTGACGGCGATGACGAACCCATCGATGTGGACCTGGAAACCTGCCAGGGATTGCTGGATGAAGGCGAAGAACAGGCAAACAGCGTCTGGGAACTGGCCGCCCGATTTGCCGCGCGCATGCTCCCGCAGATTTTCCGCATGGAATCCCCGGTCTTTCAACTCGCCCTGCCGCCCGAACATCAAGTGAAACTGGAACGACTGGTTGCCGACCTGCCATCGGAGGTCTTCACAGCCTCGGATTCTTTGGGCTGGGTCTACCAGTTCTGGCAGGCCAAGAAAAAAGAGGAGGTGAATAAATCCGAAGTCAAAATCGGTGCGAGGGAACTGCCTGCCGTGACCCAGCTGTTCACCGAACCGTATATGGTCAGCTTCCTTTTGGATAATTCTTTGGGGGCCTGGTGGGCAGCAAGACGGCTCACGGAAGATGATTTGAAAAATGCAGAAAGCGAAGAAGAACTGCGGCAGAAGGCGGCCATTCCGGGTGTGCCCTTGGAGTATCTGCGCTTTGTACGAACCTCACCCCTAAATCCCCTCTCCATGAATGGAGAGGGGACTTTAAGGAATGGAGAGGGGACTTTAAGGAATGGAGAGGGGACTTTAAAAACAGGATTTGTTACTGCTCATAATTTTGTGTCACCGGAAAAACTGGAATTGGCCCGAAAATTCAGGAAAAAACCGACGCTGAAAGAGGCGGAAGTTTGGGAATGGGTTAGAGGACGACGGATGCTTGGGCTGAAGTGGCGGAGGCAACAGGTTATTGAAGGATTCATAGCGGACTTTTATTGTGCTGAGCACCATCTGGTCCTTGAAATTGACGGAGAAGTTCACGCCACAGATGAAGCGAAAGAATATGATCAAATCAGAGACCAGATTTTTGTCCAAAAAGGTATAAAAACCCTTCGCATTACCAACGACGATTGCACACAAAGCTTCCTTCAAACCCAAATAAAAAAAGCCATCTCATCCCCCCTCGCCAACGATAATGAATCCTCCTCCCCCCTCGCCAACGATAATGTATCCTCCCCCCCCCTCGCCATTCATGGAGAGGGGGGCCGGGGGGGTGAGGTTTGGACACCGGCTGCAGGAACCTTTGACGGCTGGCCGGAGCAGTTGAGCGAACTCAAGACCTTGGACCCCTGCTGTGGGTCGGGGCATTTTCTGGTTTCCACATTTTTGATGCTGGTGCCCATGCGTATGGAGCGGGATGGACTGTCTGCCCAAGACGCCGTGGATGCCGTGCTGCGGGAAAATCTTCATGGGTTGGAACTGGACAAACGATGTGTGGAACTGGCCGCCTTTGCGTTGGCTCTCACAGCGTGGAAATACCCGGGAGCTGGCGGGTATCGGACATTGCCTGAATTGAACGTGGCCTGCTCGGGACTGTCCATCAATGCCAAAAAGGAAGACTGGCTGGAACTGGCCGGGGGAGATACCAACCTCCGCATTGCCCTGGACAAGCTGTACGATCATTTCAAGGATGCCCCCACACTCGGCAGTCTCATCGACCCGGAAGCCATTTTGGGAAAGGGGAAACTGTTTGCGCTCAAATGGAAAGATGTCGGGCCTTTGCTCACAAAAGCCCTGGCCGGGGAAAAAGACGAAGAAAAGTCAGAGATGGGCGTGGTTGCCCGGGGACTGTCCAAAACAGCCAATCTCCTGGCTGACAACTATGTCTGGGTTATCACCAATGTCCCCTACCTGGCCCGGGGCAAGCAGAGTGATCGCCTGAAAACATTCTGTGAAAAGCAGTACCCAAAGGCAAAAAACGATCTGGCTACGGTCTTTCTGGATCGGTGCTTGAAGTTATGCGTGAAGAGAGGGACGTCCAGCATTGTTTTGCCGCAGAACTGGCTGTTCCTGACCAGTTATAAACAATTCCGGGAACGCTTGCTGAAAACCCAAACCTGGCATTTGATTGCGAGGTTGGGGGCACAGGCATTTCAAACTCCTATGTGGGACTTCAACGTACAATTGCTCACCATGAGTCGAGGCCCCCAAAGTAAAAGCGGCTTCCAGCCGCTTTCTCCTCAAGCTGCAACCAACCCTCAAAATCCTGAAAAAAAGCTGCTGAAAGCCACTTCTACCTTGATTCGCGGCCTTGATGTCTCCGAGCCGAGGACTGCTGCTGAGAAAGCGGTCGGTTTGGTTGGGGGAGAGATTAAGAGTGTGGAGCAGGGGAAGCAGTTGGGGAATCCGGATGCGAGAATTACTTTAGAAAAATCAAATGATATCGACAGCTTGAGTGATTTTGCCGATGGAGTCAAAGGAATCTCCACAAGTGACGATCCAGTTTTCATTCGTTATCATTGGGAAAGGCTGGGTTTCGACTACGATTGGGAGCCCTACCAAACGACGACAAAATCAACAAATAACTTCGACGGACTAACGCAAAGCATACGATTCGAAAATGGTAGCGGTATGCTAAGGGAACTTGCCAAAGCACAGGACCGTGATCGCCGTATGGATATGAGAGGCCAATTCATTATCGGCAAGCACGGTGTTGCGATTAGTTGCACAGGATTTTTACATGTATGTCATTACACCGGAACTAGATTTGATACGAACGTAAGCATGGTGGTACCAAAGACAGGAGACAATCTAACCGCCATTTGGTGTTTTTGCTCTTCCCTAAAATACAACGAATCTGTACGACAAATCGACCAAAGCCTGAAAGTCACCAACGCCACATTAGTCAAAGTCCCCTTCGACCTCCCCCACTGGACCAAAATCGCCCAAGAAAAATACCCCAACGGCCTCCCCAAACCCTACTCCGACGATCCCACCCAATGGATCTTTCATGGCCACCCTTGCGGCTCCGTCATCTGGAATGAAGAGACAAAGCGGCTGGAAGCCGCTTCTACTTTGCGAACCGACGACACCGTCCTCCAAATCGCCGTCGCCCGCCTTCTCGGCTACCGCTGGCCTGCAGAGGTAACCAGAGCTTCCAGCTCTGGACACAACCACGCCGACAGCTCCGCCCCTGTTCAACCAGCCCAGGATGATTCGGCGAATTCTGAAAAGCCAGACCAGGATGGTCTGGTTACCTTTGATCTTGCTGATGAGCAACGGGAATGGGTCAATAAATGCGAAAGTTTGCTGTCTCATGCCGACGACGACGGCATTGTCTGCATCCCGCCTGTCCGGGGCGAGGCCTCGGCTTCTGACCGATTGCAGAACCTGCTGGCCGCCGCCTACGATGACGCATGGTCCAACGATATCCTTTCCCAGCTTCTGGCCAACGCCGATCACGCGGGCAAATCCCTGGAAACCTGGTTGCGGGACAAATTCTTCACCCAGCACTGCAAGCTCTTCAAACATCGCCCCTTTATCTGGCAAATCTGGGACGGCCTCTATGACGGGTTTTCCGCCCTCGTCAATTACCACAAACTCGACTATAAAAATCTCGAAACCCTCACCTACACCTACCTGGGCGACTGGATCACCCGGCAGAAACAGGATATTGCAAGCGGAATCGACGGAGCCCAAGAACGTCTGGCCGCTGCCGAAGCCCTCAAAAAAAAGCTGGAGCTGATCCTCCAGGGCGAAGCCCCCTACGATATCTTTGTCCGCTGGAAGCCCCCTGCACAACAACCCATCGGCTGGAACCCCGACCTCAACGACGGCGTCCGCCTGAACATCCGCCCCTTTATGACCGTGGGTGACATCAAAAAGAAAGACGCCGGCATCCTCCGCGACAAACCCAATATCAAATGGGGCAAAGACCGCGGCAAAGACGTGGAATCCGCCCCCTGGTACAATCTCGGCCCCCAATACGGCGGGAAGAAGGGGGATCGTATTAACGAGCATCATCTGACGCTGGCGGAGAAACATGCCGCACGACAATCAAAATTATAAAATAATCTCAATACATAACAAATACTCACAAAATTAAACCACGCATGCCACTAAAAAGCTCAATATGGAACAAGTCTTCAAAAGGATGTCTCTGGATTGCAAAACAAAATCGATTTAGGACGCGTCATGGAATCAAAAAAACTGCAAGAATTGCTGACAATACTGATCTCGAAATGGGAAAATGAAGTGATCGAGTTCAAACAGGCCTGCATGGATTATTCCACAGATAAAATCGGTTCATATTTTTCTGCTTTGGCCAACGAGGCCAACTTACGTGGCATTGAAAGGGCATGGCTCATATTCGGCGTCGACAACAAATCACGAGCAGTAGTTGGAAGCGATTACCGTCTGGGTCACGATCGACTACAAAGCACAAAAATGCAGATATCGCAAAACACAGAGCCAAGTATTACCTTTCGAAATATCCATGAGTTACACGATCCCAAAGGACGGGTTGTATTATTCGAAATCCCGGCCGCTCCTCGCGGCATGCCCATTTCCTGGAAGGGCCATTACTACGCCCGCTCCGGCGAAAGTCTGACGCACCTGGGAGTAGACAAGCTGGATGAGATCCGGCAGCAGCCCGGCTCCACGGATTGGTCAGCCAAGCTCATTCCCGAAGCTCGCATGGCCCACCTTGACGAAGAGGCACTACAAAAAGCTCGTGAGGCTTTTGCCCATAAATACGCTAACCGCTTCCCGGCGGAAGAGGTCATGAAATGGCCGTTGCCGACATTTCTCAACCGGGCCAAGCTGACTCAGGATGGCCAACTAACCCGCACCGCCATTCTTCTTCTTGGCAAACAGGAAGCAGCTTACCTGCTCTCCCCGCACCCGGCTCAACTGACCTGGAAGCTCGAAGGTCCTGAACGAGCGTATGAGCACTTTAGCCCCCCCTTTCTCCTGAGTACATCTGCCCTGTATCGAAAAATTCGCAATATTCAATTACGGATTCTCCCCGACGATGCCCTACTATCCGTCGAAATCGCAAAATACGACCAGAAAATCGTTCTTGAGGCTTTACACAACTGTATCGCGCATCAGGACTACGCCCGCAACGGCCGAATTCTAGTGACCGAAAAGCCGGACCGGCTGACCTTTGAAAACGAGGGAGGTTTTTTTGAGGGCACCCCGGAAGACTACGTAACCGGCGAAAAAACGCCCCGCCGTTACCGTAACCCGTTCCTGGCCCAGGCCATGGTCGAGTTGAACATGATCGACACCATGGGATACGGAATTTATTCCATGCATATCGGTCAGGCCAAACGATACTTTCCCATGCCTGATTACGATCTCAGCGACTCAATGGCTGTCAAACTGACGGTGCATGGCTGCGTCGTGGACCCCGCATATAGCCGCCTGCTGATTCAAAAAACGGATCTACCGCTTTTTGAAATCCTGGCCCTGGACCGTGTGCAGAAGAAACTCCCGATCTCCAACGAGATGGCCAAAAAATTACGGCGAGATGGCTTGATTGAAGGCCGCAAGCCAAATCTTCATGTGTCCGCCGCCGTGGCCAAAGCCACGGCCCACAAGGCCGAGTATATAAAAACCCGGGCACAGGATGATGATTTTTACTGCAAATTGATCACGGATTACCTGCACAAGTTTGGCGAAGCCTCACGGGGTGAAATCAATGACCTTCTTTTAAACAAGCTGAGCGAACCCCTGAGCCCGGAGCAGAAGAGGAAAAAAGTGTCAAACTTGCTGAGCAGACTTCGTAGCGCCGGGATCATCAGCAACAAAGGGTCCCGCTCGAAACCGAAGTGGCTCCTTGATAACTAAACAGCGCATTTTAAGAAAAGAAAAGTCAATGTGCAGAAAACAAAATTTTATTAGCCGCAGTTATTTCAACTAGTTGCCTAAACTTCCTTTGCAGAAAGAAGCTGTTCGTTCAGCGGGCTCCAAGTAAAGGAAGTAAAGGATAGATCGCCATGAAATTGAAATTCAAGGCTCAGGCCTACAAATCCAAACCATCCGACTAAAAGGCATCAAACGGGCACTTGGAGAATGGCCTGACATTGAGTTTACCAATGATCATAAAGGATGCCTGTTCACCGTTACGGTTCACCGAAAACCACTAGAAATCCTTGAATTGGTGAACCTGGAAACAAAAAGTTCACCGAAACCTTCACCAAAAATTGATGCCCAACTCCTTGACTTGATACGGACCAACCCATCCATTACGACGAGTCAGCTGGGATCGGCTTTGGGGATAAGCAAACGGACAGTGCTCAAAAAGATCGACCGGTGTAAAAAAGCCGGCCTCCTCCGGCGGGTGGGACCTGCCAGAGGAGGACATTGGGAAGTAAGTAAATAATCGACTGTTCCCCAGAAAGCCAGATCTAATCATTTTTCGGGAAATATAAATATAACTGCAATTCGGCATCCTCCCCAAACGTCGAAATCTGTTCGTTCAGAACAAAAAATACCGATTCGGATTGGTGAACCTGAAAATTGATTGGTGAACCTGAAATCCAAGGAATTCACCAAAAAACGGTTCTGCTCAAAAAACCTTTGGAAAAACGCGATACGATCAAGCTGGAGTCCGTATGATCAACCATCTGACTCTGGCGAAGAAGCAGTATACAAGGGAAAAAGAGGCCTAAACATGAACGAGAATCAATTATCCCGAATCGTGCTCAGCGGGTTCAAATCTATCCGCGAGTGCGATCTGAAGCTGAAAGAGCTGAATGTGCTCATCGGTCCCAATGGGGCGGGCAAATCCAACTTTATCGGCTTTTTCCGCCTGATACAGCAACTACTGGAAGGCAACCTGCAGGTGTATGTCGGCAAACAGGGCGGGCCGGATGCCTTGCTTCATTTTGGCAGAAAGAAGACGGACTCACTCGATGCCGAACTCTACTTTGGCAATAACGGATACAAATTCAGCTTGGAGCCGACCCAGGACAACCGGATGATGTTCGCCAAGGAAAAATTTTGGTGGAACATAAAGGGAGACTGGAATATCAGCTCTGGCCATTTTGAAACCAGGGTAGAATCGCAGAAAGGGAAAACAGGCCTTTACGATTTCACGGTGCCGCCTATGAAGACCTGGCGGGTCTATCATTTCCACGACACCAGTGAAAACGCCTGGATAAAACAACTCCACGGGATCAACGACAATCTCTATTTGCGCCCTGACGCACGCAATCTGGCCGCTTTTCTGTATCTGCTCAAAAACCAGCATCCTTCGCACTACGCGCGAATCGTCAAAACCATCCGACTGGCAGCCCCATTCTTTGGTGATTTTTCCCTTCGTCCCAATCCGGAGAACACTGACAAGATAGAGTTAGAGTGGTTTGAAAAAGGGGAAGACATACCATTCAAGGCTCACCTGCTCTCGGACGGCACCTTGCGGTTCATCTGCCTGGTCACGGTGTTGATGCAACCGGAAGAGTTCCAACCAGAAACTATTCTCATCGATGAACCGGAACTTGGTCTACACCCATTTGCAATCAACCTGCTCGCTTCCCTGCTGCGGTCTACTTCCAAAAAACGCCAGGTGATCGTTTCAACACAGTCCGCTGATCTCTTGAATGAGTTTTCAGCGGAAGATGTCATCGTGGCTGACCGTACAGAGGGATACACCAGCCTCCACCACCTAGATCCCGAAGACCTGCAAAGCTGGCTCGAAGAATATACGTTGGGCGAACTCTGGCAAAAGAATATTCTGGGCGGGAGGCCGTCACGATGATCCGGATACATATTTTCTGCGAGGGGCAAACCGAGGACGTATTCGTTCGGGAACTGTTGAGACCGCATTTTCAGCGAATGAATATCTGGCTGAATCCGATCATCATGCGCACGGGACCACATGGAAAAGGCGGTATCTCCACCTATGGCAAAATCAAGTGGCAGATCGAGAACAAATGCAAGGAAGACAAGACTGCCTGGGTGACAACCATGCTGGACTTCTATGGTCTCCCAGCCGACTTTCCTGCAATATCCTCAAAGGGAGATTCCCTGATCAGAGCACAAGCTGTTGAACAGGCCTTTCAAGCGAATATAGCGCAACCCAATTTCATTCCCAATATTGTAGTACATGAATTCGAAGGCTTACTCTTCAGCGCTCCGACTGCTTTTGGCGGATGGTTCGATGATGCCGATCTCGTTGAACACTTGAGCCAGATCCGCAATACTTTTGCCACCCCCGAACACATCAACGACGGTCGAACCACCGCCCCCTCCAAACGCATCCTTGCAGCCTGCGAAACCTACGACAAGGTTGCCCACGGATCTTTAATCGCCCTGGATATCGGATTGGACACAATCCGCCATGAATGCCCTTTGTTTGATGGCTGGGTGAAAAAACTTGAGGCTCTACAATCAATGAGGCTGGGATGATTGAGTTTAACCCAACTGATGGCCGACAACCATCTGACCCTGGCCGCAACCAGGCCGAACGGGCAGGAGATATAAAGCGATGATCAAAGAACTCACACTGACCAACTGGAAAAGTTTCGAGAAGGCCACCCTATATATCGACCCATTGACGATCATCATCGGAGCCAATGCCAGCGGTAAATCAAACACCCTGGATGCGTTGCTGTTTCTGCAACGTGTCGCCTCTGGAGTAACTATTCTCCAAGCCATCAACGGGGACGTGAATCTTCCTCCCATCCGGGGTGGCAGGGAGTGGGTGTGTAGAAAACCGGCCAACGAATTCAAGCTCGAGGTTCTGGTGGGCGGCACCACCGAAAACCAGGACTTTCGCTATGAATTGCGGGTTCGGGTAAACGGAATCAAGGCCGAAGTCGTTGGAGAGGAACTGACTGAAATCCAATATACCTCCAGCAAACACCCCCCTAAGGAAAAACGCCTTTTTTATACCAACAACCAGGACAACGACTCCCCCGGAATTCCGGCGTACTTTGCGACCGGTCTCAGGGGACCAGGGACACGAATCGATGTAAATAGAACGCATATTGTACTGATCCAGGCGGAAGCCTTGCCCTTACGCAAAAACGTCCTTGCAGGGGTCAAACAGGTTGCCACACAGCTTCGGCAGACTTTCGTATTCGATCCCATCCCCAGTCACATGCGCAACTACGCCCCATTCTCCGAAAAATTGCAGGCAGACGGCTCCAACATCGCCGGGGTGCTGGCAGCATTGGAAGAAAGCCGTAAAACAGAGGTTGAAAAAACACTTACCGAATACCTGAAAGGACTTCCTGAAAAGGATATTCAGCGGATCTGGACGGAACCGGTGGGTAAATTTGAAACCGATGCCATGCTCTATTGCGAAGAAGGATGGCCGGGTACGGAGTTCCAAACCGTGGATGCACGGGGAATGTCCGATGGAACCCTGCGTTATCTTGCCATTGTGACAGCCATGCTCACACGTCAGCCAGGGAGCTTGCTGGTCATCGAAGAAGTGGACAACGGCCTGCATCCTTTCCGCGCCCGTGTCTTGGTGGGCATGCTCAGGACCCTGGGTAAAGAGCGTGGAATCGATGTTGTTGTTACCACCCATAACCCTGCCCTTCTGGATGCCGCCGGGGTGGATATGGTCCCCTTCATCACCGTCGCTCATCGCAATGAGGAAAACGGGGTGAGTATGCTCACGCAGCTAGAGGATATCGAACAACTTCCCAAACTGATGGCCGGAGGCTCCTTGGGACGATTGACCACGGAAGGACGAATAGAAGCCGCCCTGAAGCAGGAGGCGGCACAATGAAAAAAGTCTTGATCATGGACACCTGCATTCTTTGCGTCTGGCTTCAGGTTCCCGGCATGGGCGACTGCGGTCCGAACTTGGATAAGTGGAACAAGACCCGCGTGGATCAAAAAATTCAGTCCGAAGAAAAAGAAGGGACCACATTCGTTCTTCCTTTGGCCACTATCATTGAAACCGGAAACCATATCGCACAGGCTGGCCATAGCCGCAGGAAGGTAGGGCAGGAACTGGCAGCGCTGATGAAAATGAGTGCCTTGCAGGAAACCCCCTGGGCCGCCTTCTCCGAACAATCGATTCTGTGGTCACCAGAAAAACTGGTAGATCTGGCCGAAGAATGGCCGGACCTTGCTGATCAAAAAATTTCATTGGGAGACGCAACCATCAAAGATGTTGCAGACTATTATGCCCGAATGCATTGCCAGGTCGAAATCCTGACTGGAGACAAAGGGTTGAAAGCCTACCAGCCTATTGTGGCGAAAGAAATCCCAAGACGCAGGTCTCGAAAATAGCCCTTAGTCAACAAATCCTATTGCCACCAACCATCATACAATCCCATGAAAATTTTCGAACATCTTGTCCAATCCATCCGTGATACGAGCGTATACAATCCAGAGATCATGGCCAAACCCGCCTGCATCCTCTGGCCGGACCATGCCAGGCAATGGGAAGGAGTGGTCCCGATCCTTCAGGCCCATCTTCCGGAATTGCTCGTTCTCGGTGATTACGCCCCAGACAGACGAACCGGTCCGGCCATCTGGCTGCGCTGTGCCATCGATGCCAAACTCGAGGCCGCTCCCATTCCCGAAGGCCGCATTCCGATCATTTACCTTCCCGGTGTCAGCCGTCAGCATCTGCGGGCCGTTGAAGAATGTCCGGATCACCTCAAACCCCTTGCGGAACTCCAATACAGGGGTGTTTTCTGGTCACAGATCAATGCCAAAGATTGGACGGTCCTGGCATTCATCAAATCCGATCAGGGCGGACTCGGTCTGGACGTAGCTGCAGACAACGAATCCAAAAACGCCATGCTGCGGGCCCTTCACCGTTTTCTTGAAGAGGAACGGGATCTTCTCCAGGAAAAGCGTCTGGACAAAGACTATTTCAATACCCTTGTCACCGGTGGAGACCCGACCCGGGATATTCTGCAGTGGATCGACCTTGACGATGGTTTCGAGAAAAGCCGGGGGCACAATGAATGGCAGGCGTTCATTGCCGTGTGTTCCTCCCAGCTGGATTTCAATCCTAAAAAACAGGGCGTCCTGTCTGCCGCGGCCAAACTAGCGGCCCATGAAGGCCCCTGGCAGGGAGTATGGGAGCGATTCTGTGAAGCGCCCAAAAGATATCCGAACATTCCTTCACGCATCCGGAAATGTCGTCCTCCCCGCGAGAACATGCTCTGGCTCATGGGAGGCGAAACGTTTTCCGGATGGCCTCAATGGAATGAAGATCAGGAAAAAATTCTTCACGAAAAACTTGTTTCTCTGAAGAACCAACCGCCACCTGAAGCTCGCAAGATCCTGACCCGTTTGGAAAAAGAACATGGGTACAGACGATCCTCGGTATGGGCTGAGTTAGGAGAAGCACCTCTTGCCATGGCCCTGGAGCACTTAGCCGAACTTGCCCATATCACCGGCACGGGTCTGGATGCGGGCCAGCTCGCAGACCTCCAATCCGGATATGTCAATCAGGGATGGCGGGCTGACAATGCGGTTGTCAGGGCCTTGGAGCAGGTGACGAATTCATCGGACATCGAGGCGGTTTCATCCGTTATCAGGTCTGTGTACAAACCGTGGGTTCAGGACTCGGCGCGGTATCTACAGGCGCTCGTGGACAGTGAAGGAAGCTATCCGGGCCAACCCGGCCCTGCCAATCGACCGATCCCGGCTGAACCGGGTGAATGTCTGCTGTTCATTGATGGCCTGCGTTTCGACACGGGTAAGCGATTGAAAGACCTGCTGGAGCATGCCGGATTGGCCGTACAGGAAAAATCGGTTTGGTGTCCCCTGCCCTCGGTGACCGGAACCGGCAAACCCGCTGTTGCGCCTCTTCACGATGCCACGGAACGCTTTCACGAAGACCAGGAAGGCTATAATTTTCAGCTCATGAGCCATTACCAGTTGAACAAGGCGATCGAGGAAAACGGGTACCAAATCCTGGGCAAAAACGAATCCGGTAACAGCAACGGCAGGGGATGGTGTGAGTTCGGCAATATCGACCACGAAGGACATGATCGGGGATGGAAGCTGGCCAAACATCTGGACAGCCTGCTTGGTGAAATTTTGGAACGTATAACCACTCTGATAGAAGATGGATGGAAACGCGTCCGAATCGTCACCGACCACGGCTGGCTCCTTCTGCCCGGAGGACTTCCCAAAATCGAATTACCTTCGGAGCTTTCCGAGAACAAATGGGGCAGGTGCGCATCCCTGAAGCAGGGTGCATCGAGCGAAGAAAGGCTCTTTCCCTGGTACTGGAACCCCGATGTCCATTTTGCCCTGGCCGACGGGATCAGCTGTTTCAGAAACGGTGAGGAATATGCCCATGGCGGACTGAGCCTTCAGGAGTGTCTGACACTCCATCTCACAGTCTCCCCGCAAGCCGCATCCCCAGAGGGCGATGCCTTTATTACCGACGTGACCTGGCGGGGTCTGCGGTGCAAGGCGGCAGTGGACGGCCATTTTTCAGGACTCAGGCTGGACATCAGAACCAACGCCGGAGACGCATCGACCAGCGTGATCATGGGTGTGAAATCCATACAGGAAGAAACCGGCATCGGGTCCGTGGTGGTCGAAGATGATTCGATCATGGGAAACCAGGCCACGATAGTACTTCTGGGACTGAATGACGAACTCGTGGATCAGATGGAAACGACCATCGGAGGAGAATGATGATTTTGGACCATCTCGATACATTGGCAGCAGATCATCTTGACGGATATCTTGTCCGCAAGGATCTGGTCCGAACCTTTAGCAGACAGTTTCCTGTTCCTACCTATGTGGTCGAATTTCTGCTCGGTCGATATTGTGCCAGCACGGAGCCGGAAGAGATCGAGGAAGGGCTTGAGATTGTCCAGCGACAGCTCAAATCCAGGACCGTCAAGGCTGGGGAAGAGGAACTCTTCAAGGCACGGGCCAAAGAACAGGGAAATGTGAAGATCATCGACCTGATAAGCGCTCGTCTGGATGCCAAATCAGATACTTATCTGGTCACATTGCCGAGTCTTCGCCTCAAGGATGTCCGTATAAGCGCAGAACTTGTCAACGAGCACGAGCGCATGCTCACCGGTGGTTTTTATGCGGAAATCACCATTGGATATGATGCCATCGAGGCCCAGGAAAAACAGGGACGTCCTTTTTGGGTGGATAGCCTGCGAGCCATCCAGCTGTCCAAACGCAACATTCTGGAAACGCTCGCCAAAGCCAGAACCGCCTTCACAACAGAAGAATGGAAAACCTTTTTGTTGCGCAGTATCGGCGTGGAGCCCGAAAGTCTGAGTCAAGAAGCCAGAGACGCGTTCATGCTCAGGATGGTTCCCTTTGTGGAGCGCAATTACAATATGGTTGAGCTTGGGCCCAGAGGAACCGGCAAAAGCCATCTTTTCCAGCAGGTTTCGCCCTACGCTCACCTGGTTTCCGGGGGCAAGGCGACCGTGGCCCGCATGTTCGTGAACAATGCCAATGGGCGTCGGGGACTGGTCTGCCAATACGACGTGGTCTGTTTCGACGAGGTTTCCGGGATATCCTTTGATCAGAAAGATGGGGTGAACATTCTCAAGGGATATATGGAGTCCGGAGAGTTCAGTCGGGGCAACGAAAGCATCCGGGCAGACGGTAGCCTGGTCATGGTTGGCAACTTTGACGTGGATGTGGAGCATCAGCAAAGAGTGGGACATCTTTTTGGGCCGCTTCCTCCCGAAATGCGGGACGATACAGCGTTCATGGACCGCATCCATGGCTATCTGCCCGGCTGGGATATTCCCAAGATCGACAAGAGTATCCTGACCGATCACTTCGGCTTAGTGAGCGACTTCCTTTCCGAATGCATGAGCAGACTGCGCTACCAGAGCCGTCTGGCCGCCCTGCAGAACAGGGTCCATTTTGGAGGTGCGCTCAGTGGACGGGATACGCACGCTGCAAACAAGACCGTGAGCGGGCTGCTGAAACTTTTGTATCCCGGAGATGAGCAGGAGATCTCTGAAGAGGATCTGGAATGGGCAGTTCGCCTGGCCCTTCAGACCCGAAGGCGGGTCAAGGAACAGCAAAAACGCATTGGCGCAGCGGAGTTCAGGAATACCCACTTCAGCTATGTCATGGGCGATGACGGCGTGGAAAAATTCGTCTCCACTCCGGAACTGCACAATGAAAACAGCATCGGTACGGATCCGCTGGAGCCGGGACAGATATGGACGATCAGTCCGGGGAATGGTCAGGAACACCCGGGATTGTATCGGATCGAGATTAATGACGGGCCGGGCTCAGGGGTCAAGATCCTGAACAAACCCGTACCCCAACCCTTTAGGGAGAGCCTGGGATACGCCGAACAGAATCTCTATGCCAGAGCCAAACAGCTTGTGGGAGACAAAGA
>NZ_JBSPZA010000042.1:0-20801 GCF_053851535.1 Desulfoplanes sp. PS50
GGCCTGCGACGCATACACGTCGCAGGCCGTTTGATGGTTCTGGGTGAATTTCTTTTACATCGTCCCCGATTCAAGGTACATGAGAAGAAATTTTTCGATCAGCATACAGGCATGTCTTCGGGAAGGGTTGACAGCAATGGCCCCTATGCGGTCCGACACGGTAGAGATACGGTCTGCGTATCCCGCAGACAGGCTGATCAGACCTGCCGGTTCACTTTACTCGCCCATCAAGGAGGCAAGGCCATGACCATGTCACGTTCGATCATCACGAGTCTCTTTTTCCTGCTGTATGCCGTTGTCCCGTCCCATGCCGGAACCATGGCGACCTACGGCGAGTGCCAGGACGGATGCCTCATTGGCGACCAGGGGTGCTATGCTTACTGCTCCTCCCTCTTCGACCCCAGCTTTGACAAATGCGCTGAAGAGGCCCGTGAATTCATCCCCAACTGCATCGCCAGCGAACGGCAGTTCCCCAACAACGCTACACGCTACACCCACTGCCGTGATCTGATGTACATGGTGAACACCCAGTGCAAAATCAACTGCCGGTCGATCAAAAAGGAGGTCGACTATCCCAATTGGATGCCCGAACAGGAATGCCCGTACGACTGCCAGCACTGGAATCCAGCCAGCCGGTCTTGCGTAGGGGCGAAGATGAACGGATGCTCCTGGTAGCGATTCCGGGGACGTTTTGAAGGCGTTTCTGCTTCCCTGTCTGATTGGTGAACATACTTTCCTGAGATTTCTCGAAAAAATGCATGAAGGCCCGGTATTCCCAAAGGGATACCGGGCCTTCATGCATTTTCGGAAAGAAGTGCTGCATGTCGTTGCCCTTCCCCCTGGTCCGAAAAACCGGACTACCAGCGCCCCCCTCCCCAAGGCCTCCCTTCATCGTCCAGTATTCCGGACCACCAATGGGTCTCACCGTCATTCACAAACACCCCCTACATCTAACACTCCGTAATACATAATCAATCTCTTCCAGCATCTTTCTGGCATTCTTCTTGTTAGATATACGAGAATTCAGCTGCCGACACGGGCAGCCCTCATCATCTCCCACTATGAACAAAGGAGCCACCAATATCATGGGCATGACAACCAAAACCATGGATGGAAATACCGCCACAGCGTATGTCGCCTACGCCATGAGCGACGCAGCCGCCATCTACCCGATCACCCCCTCCTCGACCATGGGTGAGATCGCCGATGAATGGGCCGCCCAGGGCCGCAAAAACATTTTCGACCAGGTCGTGAAGATCCGGGAGATGCAGTCCGAGGCCGGAGCAGCCGGGGCAGTGCACGGTTCCCTGGCTGCAGGCGCCCTGACAAGCACATTCACCGCCTCTCAGGGGCTGTTGCTCATGATTCCCAATATGTACAAGATATCCGGCGAACTCCTTCCCGGGGTCTTTCATGTCACGGCCAGGGCCCTGGCCGCACATGCTCTGTCCATTTTCGGGGACCACTCCGATGTCATGGCCGCCCGTCAGACCGGATTTGCCTTCCTGGCCTCGAATTCCGTGCAGGAAGCCCATGACATGGCCCTGGTGGCCCACCTCTCGGCCGTGCAGGCATCTCTGCCCTTTGTCCACTTCTTCGACGGGTTCAGGACCTCCCACGAAATCCAGAAGATCCAGGTCCTCGACTATGCGGACATGGCCGGACTCCTCGACCGCGACTCCCTGGAGGAGTTCAGGGCCCGGGCCATGAATCCCGAACACCCCCATGTCCGGGGAACGGCCCAGAACCCGGACATCTATTTCCAGAACCGCGAGGCGGCCAATCCCTTCTACGACCAGCTCCCGGCCCTTGTTTCGGCAAACATGAAAAAGGTCGCCCGACTCACCGGACGTTCCTACAATCTCTTCGACTATGTGGGCCACAAGGAAGCCGATCGGGTCATCGTATCCATGGGTTCCTCCTGCGAGACCATCGAAGAGGTGGTCAACCACCTGGTCAGGCAGGGCGAACGGGTCGGTCTGGTCAAGGTCCGGCTGTACCGCCCCTTTGTCACTGAGGCCTTTTTCGCCGCCCTCCCGGCCACGGCCGCATCGATCACCGTTCTGGACCGGACCAAGGAACCCGGAGCCACAGGGGAGCCCCTGTATCAGGATGTCTGTACCGCGTTCATGGAGCGGGCCAAGACCCCGAGAATCTGTGGAGGACGCTACGGGCTGGGCTCCAAGGAATTGCAGCCCGCCATGGTCAAGGCGGTTTTCGAAAACATGCGCCAAGCGGTCCCCAAAAACCATTTCACCGTGGGGATCAATGACGATGTCACCCACACCTCCCTCGAGATCACCGAAGATCTGAACACCACGCCTGAAGGCACGGTCCAGTGCATGTTCTGGGGCCTGGGTTCCGACGGTACCGTGGGCGCGAACAAGAGCGCCATCAAGATCATCGGCGACAACACGGACATGTTTGCCCAGGGATATTTCGCCTACGATTCCAAAAAGTCCGGGGGCATCACCGTGTCCCATCTCCGATTCGGCCACACACCCATCCAGTCCACCTATCTGGTCAATGCCGCGGATTTCGTCGCCTGCCACAAGGCGAGCTACGTGCATCAGTACGATATCCTGGAGACCATCAAGGAAGGAGGGACCTTCCTGCTCAACGCCCCGTGGACCCTTGAGGAGATGGAAACCGAACTGCCCGCATCCCTGAAAAGGATTATTGCCCGCAAAAAGCTCAAGTTCCACACCATCGATGCGGTCAAAATCGCCTCCAGCGTAGGCCTTGGCGGTCGAATCAACATGGTCATGCAGACCGCGTTTTTCAAGCTGACCGAGGTCATTCCCTTTGAGGAGGCCGTCAGGCTGCTCAAGGATTCCATCAAAAAGACCTATGGGAAAAAGGGCGACAAGATCGTGAACATGAACATCGCGGCCGTGGATCAGGCAGCGGCAAATCTGATCGCTGTAGACTATCCAAAATCCTGGACAGATGCGATTGACGAACATGCGTCCCCTTCCAACGATAGCGCCTATATCCGCGAAGTGGTCAGGCCCATACTGGCCCAGCAGGGCGACAAACTGCCTGTGTCCGCCTTCGAGCCCGACGGAATCGTTCCCCTGGGAACTTCTGCCTGCGAAAAACGGGGGGTGGCCATCATGGTTCCCGAATGGATCGAGGAGAACTGCATCCAGTGCAATCAATGCGCCTTTGTCTGTCCCCATGCGGCCATCCGTCCGGTCCTGGCCAATGAAGCCGAAATGGCCGACGCGCCGGCAACCTTCACCACGCAAGAGGCCAAGGGCAAAGAGCTTGCCGGTCTGCAATTCAGGATCCAGGTAAATACCATGGACTGTCTGGGATGCGGCAACTGTGCGGACATCTGCCCGGCCAAGGACAAGGCCCTGGTCATGAAACCCCTGGCAAGCCAGACACAAAAAGAAGTGCCCAACTTTGATTTCTCTCAAACCCTTGCCATCAAAGACTCCCTGATGAAACGCGATTCCATCAAGGGCAGCCAGTTCCAGCAGCCCCTGATCGAATTTTCCGGGGCATGTGCCGGCTGCGGGGAGACCCCGTACGTGAAAGTCCTCACCCAGCTGTTTGGCGAGCGCATGTTCATTGCCAATGCCACGGGCTGCTCCTCCATCTGGGGGGCCTCTGCGCCCACGACTCCCTATTGCACCAACAAATACGGTCACGGCCCTGCATGGGGCAATTCCCTGTTCGAAGACGCCGCGGAATACGGCTACGGCATGGGCATGGCGGTGAATCAACGCAGAGACAAGCTGGCCGATCTGCTCCGCAAAGCCAAAGACCGGATCGAATCCCCCGAACTCGTCCGGGCCATGGAAGGCTGGCTGAATGAACGCAACGATCCCGAACAGTCCAAGAAGCATGGGGAAACCATCCTCAATCTCCTGAGTAACGAAGAAGATCTTCCCTTATACGACGAGATCTTCAGCCTATCCGACCTGCTGACCAAGAAATCCATCTGGATCTTCGGGGGTGACGGCTGGGCCTATGACATCGGTTACGGTGGTCTGGACCATGTTCTGGCCTCGGGCGAGGACATCAACGTTCTGGTCATGGATACGGAGGTCTATTCCAATACGGGCGGGCAGTCCTCCAAGTCCACCCCGCTCGGGTCCATCGCTAAATTCGCGGCTTCAGGCAAACGAACCGGTAAAAAGGACCTCGGACGTATGGCCATGACCTATGGATATGTGTATGTAGCATCTGTAGCCATGGGCGCGAACAAGAATCAGATGCTCAAGGCATTCAAGGAGGCGGAATCCTATCCGGGACCGTCCCTGATCATCTGCTACGCCCCGTGCATCAACCACGGCATCCGCAAAGGCATGGGCAAGACCCAGGAAGAGGAACGACTGGCCGTGGCCTCGGGTTACTGGCCCCTGTACCGGTTCAATCCGCGCCTGGCCGAGGAAGGCAAGAATCCTTTTATCTTCGACTCCAAGGAGCCGGACGGTACCCTGCAGGAATTCCTGGAAGGGGAAAACAGGTACGCCCGGCTGGCCATGATCGCCCCCGAACAGTCAAAGCGTCTCCGTGCCGAACTCGAAGCCAGGTACAAGGCCCAATTCACGGCGTTCAAGGAACGGGCCGCAAAATAAAACAACACGCGGTGAAAAACATCATTGTTTACGTAGCCAAGCATGCACAACTCTGTTAAATACACGCACTGAAGCTCCATTCCGTGCCGATGTCCGGGGCTGCAAGCGCAGTCCCGGAACCATCCGGCCCTTCCTGTCCCGGGGAAAAGGAGTTTCTCTTTTCTCCAGGAAAAAGGACCGGGACACCTTCAAGCGGATGTGTGTTCCCCTGGATCACCCGTACAGAGGTTTGACCGGGGAACTCTCATAATCAAAAGAGATGAGGCGAACGGGTCTTCCCCCATCTCTCCAGGCAGTACCCGACCCACCGGCAAGGGTGCATGGTATCCATGCATGCGGAGATAATCTTTCAGCTTCAAGGAGTCTGTCATGTCGCTCGGTCTTCTCGCCTTCATCGCCTTGATACCCATCGCGATGGTTCTCGTCCTCATGGTCGGTTTTCGATGGCCGGCCACCAAGGCCATGCCTCTGGCATGGGCGGTGGCGGCCCTCTCGGGAATAGCCATCTGGAAAATGCCGGCCACGCTCATCATCGCCTCAACCCTGAGCGGATTCGGAAGTGCGATAAACGTTCTGGTCATCGTTTTCGGCGCGCTGCTCATCCTCTACACCCTGCGGGAAAGCGGGGGAATGGAAACCATCAGCCACGGGTTCTTTGGCATCTCACAGGACCGACGAGTTCAGGTGATCATTATCGCCTTCATGTTCGCCGCCTTTCTGGAAGGTGCGGCCGGATTCGGAACGCCTGCGGCCATTGCCGCCCCGCTGCTCCTCGGCCTTGGGTTTCCGGCCCTGGCAGCGGTGAGCATCTGTCTGATCTGCAATTCCGTCCCGGTCACCTTCGGTGCGGTGGGTACTCCGATCTGGTTCGGCCTGAAGACCCTGCGCCCCAAAGTAGAGGCCGCCCTCGCCACGGGTGATCCCGCCCTCGGTTTCGCCACGTTCGATGGATTTCTCAAGAATGTCGGTGAATGGTCGACCATGTTCCATGGCGTAGTCAGCCTGATCCTCCCCCTGGCCATCTGTGCCTTTATGACCCGGTTCTTCGGTCAGAACAAAAGCTGGAAGGAAGGGCTCGGCGTGTGGAAATTCGCCCTGTTCGCATCGGTTGCCTTCCTCGTCCCCTATGTGGCCGTGGCCTTTCTCGTCGGCGTGGAATTCCCATCGCTTATCGGCGCACTCATCGGGCTGGCCATCGTGGTTACGGCTGCCAAAAGAGGCTTGTTCCTGCCCAAAGACACCTGGGATTTTGGTCCTCAGTCCTCATGGGGCAGTGACTGGGTCGGCAGCATCGAGCCCGGCAAGACCGACCTCAAGCCACGCATGGGTCAACTCAGGGCATGGACTCCGTACATCCTTATCGCCGTGTTCCTGGTTCTGACCCGCATCGCCGAACTTCCTTTCAAAAGCTGGGTCAACTCGCTGAGCATTTCCTGGACGCACATCCTGGGATACGATCATGTCAACTTTGCCATGACGCCCCTGTACAACCCCGGCATGATTCCCTTTGTTCTCGTGGCCATCCTGACCATATTCATCCATGGCATGAACGGCACAAAAGCCGCGGCCGCCTGGAAGGAGGCCTTCGTCAAGATCAAAAATCCCGCCATCGCCCTGTTTTTTGCCGTGGCCATGGTCGAGATCTTCAAGCAGTCGGGGCATAATCCCCAGGGCTACGGCTCCATGCCCATGAGCATGGCAGAATTCGTGTCCATCATCGCCAGCTCCAGCTGGCCCATGTTCGCCGCCTTTGTCGGTGCCCTCGGCTCGTTCATCACCGGCTCAAACACGGTTTCCGACCTGCTGTTTGCTGATTTTCAGTACGGCATTGCCGAGAACATCAAGGTGAGCAGAGAAATCATCGTGGCCCTCCAGGCCGTGGGAGGAGCCATGGGAAATATGATCTGCGTGCACAATATCGTGGCCGCCTCGGCGACCGTGGGCCTGTCCGGTGAAGAAGGACTCATCCTGCGCAAGACCATGATTCCCTGTCTGATCTACGGACTCATTGTCGGAGTTACCGGACTGCTTTTCGTCTTTGTTCTCTTCCCGAATACGTTCTAAGGACGTACCAGAAAAAACACATGCCTCGCAAAAGTGAATGTGGCTCACCAGCTTCGGAAACATTCCAAGCTGGTGAGCCTTGGTACAGAACAAAGGCACGACACAGATCTCAAACGCGGTATCCCGCTACAATCTTCACCCTCTTACTCAGTTCTTCCGGGCAGAGGCCTGCGCATCATCCTGAAATCAGCACCAACCATCCATGTACGCATTTTGGAGAAACGCATCATGATTACAAAAGCACTCGTCAAGGAACTGAAGACCCTGCTCGGGAATGAAAACGTCATGGACAGTGAGGTTGACCGCATATCCTACTCCTATGATTCTGCGGTACTTGAAAGCGTGGTCCCTGAACTGGTGGTCCGGCCCGTGAACAGTCAGACCCTGGGAAAGGTCGTCCATCTGTGCAACGAGAACAGGATCCCCATGACCGTCCGGGGTTCAGGAACCAATCTGAGCGGCGGGACCATCCCATCATCCACACACGGGATGGTCGTTCTGACCAACGGACTGAACAAGATCCTGGAAATCAACGAAAACGACCTGTATGCTGTAGTCCAGCCGGGCGTGGTCACCGCCAAATTCGCTGCGGCTGTAGCGGCCAAAGGACTCTTTTATCCCCCTGACCCCGGGAGCATGGCCGTATCGACCCTGGGCGGCAACGTGGCTGAAAATGCAGGCGGTCTTCGGGGTCTCAAATACGGAGTGACCAAAGACTATGTCATGGGCGTGGATTTCTGGGATGTGAACGGCAGGCTGATCAAATCCGGCTCCCGCACGGTCAAATGTGTGACCGGATACAATTTGAGCGGACTGATGATCGCTTCCGAAGGCACCCTGGGGGTTTTCGACCAGATCATCCTCAAATTGGTTCCGCCCCCGGTCGCTTCCAAGGCCATGCTGGCCGTGTTCGACGACATGGCCAAAGCATCGGAAACAGTCTCGGCGATCATCTCCGAAAAGATCGTACCCTGTACCTTGGAATTTCTGGACAATTTCACCATCCGTACCGTGGAAGACTATTCCAAGGCCGGCCTGCCCACGGATGCCGAGGCACTGCTGCTTATCGAGGTGGATGGTCATCCCGCCCAGGTCGAAGAAGAGGCCCAAAAGGTCATGGCCCTGTGCACAAAACTCGGTGCTTCAAGTGTCACAGCGGCCAAGAACGCCCAGGAAAAGGCGGCCATCTGGCAGGCCCGACGTGACGCCCTGCCCGCCCTGGCCCGACTCAAACCTACGACCGTGCTCGAGGACGCCACCGTCCCCCGCAGCCAGATCCCGGCCATGATCGACGCCATCCGGTCCATCGCCAAGAAACACGACCTGACCATCGGCATCTTCGGTCATGCGGGTGACGGCAATCTCCATCCGACCATTCTCTGCGACAAGCGGGACAAAGAAGAATTCAAAAAAGTGGAGCAGGCCGTGGACGAGATCTTTGAACACGCCCTGGCCCTTCAGGGAACGCTTTCCGGGGAGCACGGCATCGGCATCGCCAAGAGCAAATTCATGAAACACGAGGTTTCCAGAACGACCATTGACTTCTGCCGCCATCTGAAAACATCCTTGGACCCCAATGGTATCCTCAATCCAGGCAAGATCATCGGAGGTTAGCATGTCCAGCGATGTGAAAGAACTCAGCAGAATGCTCAAGAAACTCGACGACCAGATGGCCGTATGCATGCATTGCGGCCTGTGCCAGGCGGTCTGTCCGGTATTCGGGGAGACCCTCAAGGAGGCCGATGTCGCCCGGGGAAAGATCATTCTTCTGGAAAACCTGGCCCAGGAACTGGTCAAGGACCCGAAAAAGGTCAAGGAGAGCCTGGACAAGTGTCTGCTCTGCGGCTCCTGTGCGGCCAACTGCCCTTCAGGAGTCAAAATCCTGGACATTTTCTTGAACGCCCGGGCCATTCTGACCAAATATGTGGGTCTCTCCCCAACCAAGAAGGCCATCTTCAAGGGCATGCTCTCCCGTCCCAAATTGTTCAACCGGCTCCTGGACATGGCCTCCATGATCCAGGGAGTGGCCGTGAAAAAAGAAAGCCCCATAGTTCACACGGCCTCCTGCGCCATGCTCAGACCCATGCTCGGGGAACGCCATTTTCCGGCCCTGGCCAAAAAGTCCCTGCACAGAAGGGTCAAGTCGATGAACACCCCGGCCGGCTCGAGCGGACTCAAGGTGGCCTTTTACCCGGGATGCATGCTGGACAAAATCTATCCGGACATCGCTGAGACCTGTATCAGGGTGCTCACCCATCACGGTGTGGGCATTTTCATGCCGGAAGGACAGGCCTGTTGCGGCATCCCGGCACTGGCCTCGGGGGACACAGCCACCCATGTCTCCCTGACCCGGGCGAATCTCAAGGCATTTATGCAGGAAGACTTCGATTATCTGGTCACGGCATGCGCCACCTGCACGTCCACGATCAAGGAGGTCTGGCCGCTCATGGACCAGGACTTCACAGAAACGGAAAAGGAGCAGATCCGGTCCATTTCTGACAAAACACTGGATATCGCCGCCTTTCTCGTGGACGTTATCGGGGTGACGCCCCCGGAACTCCCCGAGCACGGCGGCCAGACCGTCACCTATCACGACCCCTGTCATCTGAAAAAATCCCTGGATGTGGCGGCCCAGCCGCGCACCCTGATCAAGGCCAATCCCCATTTCGAATTGGTGGAAATGGTCGATGCGGACCGCTGCTGCGGGTGCGGGGGAAGTTTCAATCTGCAGCACTATGACCTGTCCAAGAACATCGGTCGAGCAAAACGGGACAATATTGTCCAGAGCAACGCCCAGATTGTTGCCACGGGATGCCCGGCCTGCATGCTCCAGATCCAGGATAATCTGTCCAGAAACAACGACCCCATCGAGGTCAAACACACCATTGAAATCTATGGGGAGATGATCCCCTGAGTACCGTGTGGCAGAGTATCCGACTCGTGAAATACCGAGCGCAAACCCTATAATGTTTTTCGGCCATCCTCCGCAAAAACATTCTAACCATGGAACCCATTATGTCCTACGCAGAAAACATCCCTTCATTGTTCAATCCCCGGACCGTGGCAGTCATCGGGGCCTCGGGAACACCGGGAAAAATCGGTCACACCCTCGTCACCAACATGCTTGAGGCGGGTTTTGAGGGGACACTGTTTCCAGTCAATCCCAAGGCCACGGAAATCATGGGACTGCCCGTAGTCAACGCCATCGCGGATCTTCCCGAAGATCTCGACCTGGCCGTCCTGACCATCCCCAAACAATTTGTCCTTTCTTCTCTGGAGGAACTGGCCAAGCTCCACACCAAATCAGCGATCATCATCACCGCCGGGTTCAAGGAGGTCGGCCACGAGGGGTATAAGCTGGAAATGGCCGTTGCCGAACTCTGCAAACGGGAAAACATCGCCCTGATCGGTCCCAATTGTCTGGGTCTGATCAATATCGGCGGCCATGTGAACGCATCCTTTGCCTCGGGCTCTCCCAAGCAGGGCAATATCGCCTTTTTCTCCCAGTCCGGCGCGTTGTGCACCTCCATCCTGGATTGGGCCCAAGGTGAAAACATGGGCTTTTCCAAATTCGTCAGTCTGGGCAACGAGGCCTTGCTCAATGAAAGCCATATGCTCGACTATCTGGGCAAAGACCCGGACACCAAGGTTATTCTCGGATACATCGAGAACATCGGCAATGGTGACGAATTCATGGTCAAAGCCAAGGAGGTCACCCAGGACAAACCAGTGATCATGGTCAAATCGGGTACCACGTCCGCTGGTGCCAAGGCTGCCTCTTCCCATACCGGATCCATTGCAGGATCAGACAACGTGTATACCGCGGCATTCAACCAGGCCGGAGTCATCAGGGCCAACTCCATTGAATCGCTGTTCAACCTGGCTCAGGCCTTTTCCCAACAGCCTCTGCCCAAGGGAGCGAACCTGGCCATCGTGACCAATGCGGGTGGCCCTGGAATCATGGCTGCGGATGCCTGTGAAAAATCCGCCCTGAACATGGCCTCCATCTCCCTATCCACGGTGAACAAACTCAAAGAGGTTCTTCCCCCATACGCCTCGCCCTACAACCCTGTCGACATCGCTGGAGACGCGGATTCCCGATGCTTTGGCAGTGCCCTGGAGGTCGTCCTGCAGGATGACAACATCCATGCGGTGCTGGTCATGCTCACCCCGACCTCCACGGCGGCAGCGGATCTCGAGGCCATCACCGAGGCCATCATCCGGGTAGCCAAAACAACGGACAAGCCTGTTTTTCCCTGTTTTATGGGCAAACACCGAACCTCGGACGGTCAGAAGATGCTCCAGGAGGCCGGACTGCCCTGCTATACATTTCCCGAGCCAGCTATCGCCAGCATAGAAACCATGTACCGGTATTTCCTGTGGAAAAACCGAAAAGAACCAATCATTCCAGAAATTAAAAGAGATGTGGACAGGGCAGCCGCAGTCATCCACACGGCACACAAAGCCGGGGCGTCGGAAATAGTGGAATTCCAGGCACAGGAAATTCTTTCAGCCTACAACCTGCCTGTCCCCAAAACGAACCTTGCGCGAACCAGTGATGCTGCGGTGGCTGCTGCCGACAGCATTGGCTATCCCGTGGTTCTTAAAATCGCCTCGCCACAAATCTCCCATAAAAGCGACGTGGGCGGAGTCAAAGTTGGATTGAAAAACAAGGATCAGGTACGCGAGGCCTTTCTGGATATCACTGCACGTGCCCAGAAGATGCGTCCCGAAGCCATGATCACCGGCTGTCTGGTTCAGGAAATGGCACCCAAGGGTGCCAAGGAGATTATTATCGGATTCAAGCGGGACGAACAATTCGGCCCCCTGCTCATGTTCGGACTTGGCGGGATCTATGTGGAGGTACTCAAGGACATCTCGTTTCGTCTCGCGCCCTTGAGTACTGAAGACGCCCACATCATCATTCGGGAAATCAAATCGTACATGCTTCTCAAGGGTGTTCGCGGTGAAGAATCCGTCAACTTCAAGGCCATTGAGAACATCCTGTTGACCATGTCCCAGCTCTCCCTGGATTTTCCGGAAATCTACGAAGCGGAATTCAATCCCGTCCTGGTCAACGCGGATCGGGCCGTGGTGGCAGATGTACGGCTGTCCCTGAATGTCTGATCCACGCAGATCCTGAATATCCATTCCAAATGACGCAACTCACCAACAAGGAGAAGACCATGAAAGGTTTGTACATAGGTTCCACGAGTGGTTACGCGGGCAAAAACATGATTGCCCTGGCTCTGGGCATGAGATTCCAGAAAGAGGGCATAGATGTCGGGTACATGAAGCCGGTGGGCGCGGTCCCGACCAAGGCAGGTGACAAACTCGGGGACGAAGACGCTTTTTTTATCCAGAGCATCCTCGGCCTGGATGCGGATCCCTCCCTGGTCACCCCGGTGGTGATCACCCATGATTTCAAGATCAATGCACTGTCTGGAGGATGCGAATCTCCCCTGCCCAAAATCAAACAGGCCTATGCCCAGCTCTCCCAGGGCAAGGAAATGATGATCGTGGGTGGATCGGGCAGCTTTCTGCATTCGGGGAAATACTGCGGAGTTGACGGCCCCGCCATCGTCAACGCATTGGATCTTTCGACCATCCTGGTGGACCGATACAGCAAGAATATCAATTACGATTATCTGATGAGTGCCAAGGAAAAACTGGGAGATGCCCTGAAGGGCGTTCTCTTCAATGATGTTCCAGAAGAAATGCGCGATGAGGTTGAAAATGTCATCACCCCGTTTCTCGAGAACAACGGGGTCAAGGTTCTGGGCGTCATCCCGCCCGATCCGATCATGCAGTCCATCACCATTCAGGATCTGTCCGAAAGATTGGGCGGAAAGATCATCTCGGTCACTTCCAAGGCGGACAAGATCGTGGAAAACTTCCTCATCGGGACCATGCAGGTGGAAAACTTCATGACCCACTTCAAGAAACACCCCAAGGCTGCGATCATCGTTGGCGGAGACCGTTCCGATGTCCAGCTCGTGGCTTTGGAAGGGGGTGCCCCCTGCCTCGTGCTGACCGGCAATCTCTACCCTAACGACATCATCCTCAGCCGGTCCGAAGTCCTGGAGGTCCCGATCATCATTGTGCGTGACGATACCTATACCGTGGCCAAAAAGATGGAAAACATACTCAAGAGTCACAAACTCAGAGACATGGTCAAGATCAACCAGGCTACCCAGATCATCAACACCAATGTCGACATACCTGCCCTGAAAAATGTTCTTGGGATCTAGATCGTAACACACATATCATATTGCATTGATGCGCAAGAAGCCGGACCATGAACGATCTCTTCATGGTCCGGCTTCTTTGTGGTGGGTAGCATGGCCATCCGATATCAGCCGTATCTATCTGAAATGCCTGCACAAGATTTTTTTTGCGGATTCTCGTTTGTTTGTTGAGCCTGGTCGTTGGAAACCGGCATATCGTCACGGAGGCCCACGTATCCTTCAAGTTCTTTATTGTTCAAAAATATCGGCTAGGTGTCGTTCCAACTCGTGTAATTTGTCCATATCACTCAATCCGACATCAAGGATGTGGATTGTGGCCACATCCTTGTCAAGGCCGATCGCGGCAGTTCCCGGAAGCAGACTGACGGTCCAGATGAAAAAGACCCTGGCGATTTCCTTTTGCAGAGTAAAAGAAAAGGCAATTGTTTGGGGGCGCACATGGGCAGCCGGACACAGGGCACGGTAAGCCACGTCCATGCCACCGAGCAGGGAATGCCATAGGAAAAACGGGACGAATCGAATCAGGGGCCAGAATCGCAACGTCCAGGATCCGGGAGGCCATAACAGGACCGTAATGGCCACACTCGAACCGGTTCCCACAAGTGTCCATGCAGAGAATATGGCCTCGCCTTCAGTCAGAATCCACCAGATCATGGTGAATACAAGCGTCCGCGCAGCAATGGCCTGAATCCATGATGACCAAAAAATGGTTTGCATAATCGCCCCAGCGTTCCCCGTATCTATTGTGAGTTTTGGACGGTTTGCAAAGCTCATCTGTTCTCTTTCAACCACCTGAAGCAGCATAGTCGGCTCACCCCGTTTCAAACAGGATAAGCCAACGACCATAGCGTCCCTGCGGCGGGTCGGACAGTATGCACACAGCCTACCGGATCAAAACAATAAAAAGAAGCAGAAGAATGACAAACAGGGCCCCGGCCGTATGCCAGTATAAAAGACGTTTTTCCAACAGATCGGGTACGGTGAGCATCCAGCGGGTTTCAAGCAACTGGTTTGCCCAGCCTTCCACGTTGACCCGTCCACAGGACGGATTGCAATAGTGCCCTGTCAGCCATTTCTGACGCAACCACTGAAAGAGACTCTCAATCTGATCAAGAAAAAGGTTGTCCAGCCCCGAGGACTCGTGACGCCCCCAGGGAGACTTCAGAAAAAAAACAGCCAGCACAATGCCCAGAACAATGGGCCACACCCCGGATATGACCTGTGATGGTCCAGGGCCCACATCCAGGATGTGGATGGAGGGCAGCATGTGTCCAAGGGACTCGGCCAGGATCACCAAAAGCACCAGGACGATCCATGCCGCAATGGTCATACCGGATGTCTGCCTGGTTCTTTCCGGCATCCTGCTCCATACCCGATACATGAACACTGCAAGCAGGAGCATGGTGCCGGTGGCGGTAACCCCGAGCATGAACGTAAAAAAACCGCTTAAGGGAGCAGGGACAAACAAGACGCCCTGCTTGAGCCCCTGTTTGACCACTCCCCCTGCGCTCAGAGGCAGTCCTGCCAGTGTCAGGGAGGCCAGGGCCAATCCCGCGAGAACAAGATGGCCACGTTGGGTGTTTCGACCCGCAGCCAGTGCCGGGCCGACCCCGAGAAACAAAGAGCCCTTGGCCAGACCGTGAACAAGGACAAAAAAGAGCAGGCCGGACAAAACCTCGTGTCCGTCTGGTTCTCCGGCAATGACGAAAAAACCCAGGGCCATGGTCATCAAGCCCATCTGACTTATGCTGGAATAGGCCAGGATCGTCTTGGGATCGTGCCGGCGCACTCCGGCCAGCACACCGTACACGGCGGCACAAAGTCCCGTCCACGCCAGGATGATGCCCCAGCCCTGCGGCTGTGGGGCATGAAACATATGCAACCACCCCAGAAGCCCCGCCTTGATCATCGCCCCGCTCAGCACCGCGCTGGCCGGGATGGGCGCAGCGGGATGGGCCAGAGGGAGCCAGACATGCAGACCGAGCGCTCCGGCTTTGACCCCGAAGCCCAGATAGGCAAGGACCATGACCACGGATTTGCAGGGATGATTGCCCAGGGCCGGAATCACCTGGGAAAAGGCGAGATTTTTCATGAGCGGGATTGTCAGACTGGCGTAAAAAAATGATGCAGCGAGAAACACCTCCCCCAGCACGGTCATGATCAGATATATCCGCGCCGCTTGCCGTGCCTGACGTGTTCCATCATGAATGATCAGGCCATATGCGGAAAAACTCATCACAGCGAAAAAAACATAAAAAGACGCAAGATCTTGAGCCAGACAGAGGCCGATATTGCCGCATAACGAGAGGAGAAAGAACAGGCTGAACCGGGTTGCTTTACGTCGGTCACTTCCTTGGAGAAAGCCGCAGGCAAACAGCCCGGAGGCAGCCCAGAGCACTGCAGTCAAAAAAAGAAAAACCCTGCCGAATTGACCAAAATGCAAACTGGTTCCCAAAAACAAAAAATAATACTGGCCGGGGCTGGCATCGATTCCCATAACGGCCAGCAAACAGGCCGGAACACAGGCCATCCACAGGCCGTGCCTGCAGATCAACGGTCTGATCCGGGACAGGGGCAACAGAGCGGCCAGAAGAAGAGGAAAAAAGATCACCGCGATCCAGATCATGGTCCGACCTCCCGGCCAAAGATGATCTGTTCGGCAACACCCAGAGGACTCCAGATCCATCCGGCAAACACTCCCGCGGCCAGACAAAAACCAGCGGTGACCAACGGGGGCACAAGCAGGCTCCAGGGGGCCTCGGCCTTTTGACGTCGGGCTATTTCTTTTACCGTCTTTTCGGAAAATGGGGGAACAGGTTTGAACCAGGCCGCATGCAGTATGGGCAGGAAATAGGCGGCATTGAGGGCACTGCTTGCAACCAGAAGCACGACCACCCAATGGTCTCCGGACTGCAGTCCGCCCACAGCCAGGTACCATTTGCTGACAAAACCGGCCATCGGCGGCACACCGATCATCCCCAGACTGGCCACAGTGAACATGGCCATGGTCAGCGGCATGGTCCGACCGATACCGTTCATCTGATCGATATCGTGGATACCGCGAATTTTGGCCAGAATTCCGGCACAAAAAAACAGGGTGATCTTCATGACCCCCTGATGCACGAGATGTGTCAGACCGCCCACCGTGGCCAGAGGAGCCAGAATAACGGCACCAAGGGCGATATAGGATACCTGGCTCACCGTGGAATAGGCCAGCCTTTGCTTGAGATTGTTCTGCATCAGGGCCCTGAACGAGCCAAAGAGAATGGTTGCCGCCACAACTGCGGCCAGAGGGGTGAGCACGCCGAGCTCTGAGGCGAACCCCTTGCCGTAGACATCCAACACCACGCGTAACACCCCGAAGGCCCCGGCCTTGACCACGGCCACGGCATGAAGCAGGGCGCTCACCGGGGCAGGTGCGACCATGGCCTTAGGGAGCCAGCCGTGCATGGGGATGAGGGCAGATTTCACGCTCAGTCCAAAGATGAGCAGAATAAAAATGATGATCAGATTTGTCCTGGACAGACCAGAAATTGAATGCAGCACCCCGCCCGGGGCAAAATCGAACGGCCCCACCAGCACCTGAAGCCAGGCCACGGCGAAAAAGAACACTGCCCCGGCGCTCATGGCATACCAGAGATAGGTCCGACCTGCGGCAAGCGCCTCGGACGTCGCGTTGTGTACAACCAGAGGATAGGTGACCAGGGTCAGAAATTCGTAAAAAATGAAAAAGGTGATCAGGTTGCCGGCCAGGGCCACACCCGTGGAGGCGGTCACGCACAGGCTGAAAAAGCCGAAAAATCTGCTCCTGTTAGGCGAATCTTCAAGATAGCCCACAGCGTACATGGTTGTCAGAAACCAGAGGTTGCTGGACAGGGAGACAAAGGCCAGGGACAAAAGGTCCACCCTGAGCAGAAAGTTGAATCCCAACCCCATGTTGAATTCCACCTCGTACAGGGTTCCGTGAACCAGAAGATCCCAGCCCATGATAAACACCCCGATCACCTTGATCGTGGCCCCGGCCATGTTCAGGATGGTACGGGTTTTCGTATTCTCCTCAGGCAGGACAAAAATGATCAGCCCGGTGACCAGCGAACTGCACAGGACCACCACCAGAAGCCAGGATTGTGCATTCATGGGGCTCCCTCCGAAATGCCTGAAGAAAACGGAATGCTTCCCTGTCCCAGAAGGATAATAACCTCTTCCGACCGGAAACCAAAAAGAACGCACAAGATACCCAGCCCCAGAACGGAAAGGGTCATGGCCAGGGGTACGGGCCGCAGGGCAGGAGCGTCATCCTGATCATAGGAGACAAAGGTGTAGGATAAAATCTTGAATACATAGGCGGCTGTCAACAGGCCTCCCAGGGTGATGACCACGGCCCACCACCATTGCCCCGCAGCCAGAGAGGCACGCAAGAGCATCCATTTGGCCACGAAGCCGGCACTTGGAGGCAGCCCCATGAGGCTTATCCCGATAACTCCCAGGGAAAAGGTGAGCACCGGCAGCCGTCCGGCGATATTTCGCATGGCCTTGAGATCATCCGTGCCCATAGCCAGGACCAGGCATCCGGCACCCAGGAACAATCCGGCCTTGGCCAGACAATGCGATACCGCGTGGAATACGGTCCCGGTCCAGGCCATGGAGCTCCGATTTTCCGCGTCAGGAGAAGCGACCAGGGCAAACAGGAGAAACAGATAACCAAGTTGCCCCACTGTAGAATAGGCGATCATCCGTTTGAGCCGGATCTGGCGGATGGCCTGCAAAGAACCCCAGAGAATGGCTGTGGCCCCCAAACAACCTATGAATATCCCAGCAAGTCGCCCGGTTTGTCCCTGTGTCAGTCCGGAAAAGACCACAAACCAGATACGCAGAAGAAGGAAAAACGAGGCCTTGACCACCAGGGCCGAGAGAATGGCACTCACCGGAGCAGGTGCGTTGGAATGCGCCGGTGGAAGCCAGAAATGGAAGGGCAGCAAGGCGGATTTGAGAATAAGACCGAAAACCATGAGGCCGAAGGCTGTGCCCGAAACCATGGAAGGGAGAATCTGCCCGGCCAGCAGAGAAAAATCGAGCACCCCGGCCTGGGCATAGAGCAGGGAGACACCCAGAAGATACATGAGAGCTCCGAACATGGCGGCCAGAAGATAGCGGAGCCCCGCCACAAGCGAGGCCCTCGTCCCTGAGAGTATGGTCATTCCCACGGCTGCCAGGGTGGTGATCTCCAGCAGAACATAGGCGTTGAAGATATCCGAACACAGGAAAACCCCATTGAGACCGGCCCATAAAACAAGCCACAGGGTCCAGAAATATCCGGCATCCGGTTGCTGATTCCCGGGTGCAAAAAAACAGGCGGCATAGGAAGTGACCAGGGTTCCGACAATGGCGGCCAGAAAAAGGAACAGGGCCCCGAGCCCATCCAGGTGCAGGCCGATGCCCAAAGGCGCCAGCCATCCACCGAGCTGAAGATGTATCGGCCCCTGTTTCCAGACCAGGAAAAGAAGTCGGATACTCAGGACCATGATGGCCACAGCCGCTGTCCCAACGCTCAGAATCGCTGCCCTGCCCCGAAACGGAATGCAGATCAGAGCAGCAAAAAACGGAATGATCAGCGGCCAGGCCAGAAGATTCATTCCTGCTCCCCATCGGTGTCCTCAGCATCATCTTCGGTGGTGAGGTGGATGCTGCGGATCAGGGCGAGAGCAAAGGCCGTAGCGCTCACCGCCACCACGATTCCCGTGAGCACCATGGCCTGGGGCACGGGATCCGGTCCTGGATCCTGGTTCCGGTAGGCAGTGGCAATGAGTAAGAGAAAAACCCCGCCTGAAATAATGTTCAAGGACATGACCTTGCGCAACAGGTGGCGACGGATGACCACCCCATGGATGCCAAGACAGATCAGCAGAGCTGCTGCCAGGGAATAGATGAAAAAGGTGTTCATAAGCGACCTCTGCTTCCCCTGGAATCGGTGGCATCTTTTCCTGTCAGCGTTTCAACGGTCAGGGTAGCCAGGATAACCCCTATGGAAAAAGCCGCCAGGGATTCCAGAGCCAGTATCAAGGGTTTGACCAGTCTGTCCGGATAGCCCAGGACAGGAACGTCCTGCAGCCAGAATGTACAAATCGCGAAGACCTCGATGGACGCGAATCCGCAGATCACCAGAGCGTACCACAGCCATCGGGGCAGGGCCGCCACGGATCTGTAACCGGAGAGCCAGAGCAGGGTCAGGCCGGAGGCCAGAATCACTCCGGCCTGAAAGGCTCCTCCTGGGGCATGATCTCCAAGAAGCAATATGTACACGGCAGTGGAGAGCACCACAGGGATGAGCAGGCGCACCAGCCAGAGAAGCACAGGGTTTTCTCCAAAAGGAGAGTCAGGCTGGCGGATGGAACTGCGCCCACCAGCCCCGAGCACCCCAAGCAGGGCCAGGATAAGTACGGCCAGTTCCAGCCAGGTGTCATACAGTCTGAAATCAAGAAGCACCGCTGTAACCGGGTGTTTGACTCCATCAGGCCTCAGACTTTCGGTGGCCAGGGCGGCCAATCCCCCGGCCGTTTGAGGAAGATCACAGATTGCCGAGCCAAGGATGACCAGCAGTCCCAATACGCCCACCAGGGCAGCGAGATGATGCATGCGCGTGGGGCAGGCTTCGGGACGATCAAGACGACAGGGTCTGAGCCCCTCTGTTTCCTGAAATTTTCTCGATTGTGGTTCCAACCCCTTGAAGGTCCCCAGAAAAAGAACACCAATCAGGCCGGCCCCAACAGCTGCCTCGGCCAGGGCAATGTCCGGGGCTGCAAGCCTGAGCCAGACCATGGCCAAAAAAAGCCCAAATGAAATAAAAAGAACGATGGCCTGGAAAATGTCCGAAGATTCAAGAATTCTCCATGCGGTTGTCAGAAGTGCCGTGATGAGCAGGATATCCAGGACGAGAAGCAGGTTCATTGGCGTCTCCGTATATTGGCCTGCATAGCCTGGCCCAAAAGAAAACAGATCGTGGAACCGGCTGTCATGGCCAGAATCCAGATCAGACCGATCTTGGCGGCCTCCAGAAAAGAATCCGCGCTGAACATGAGCCCCAGAGACACACAGCCAAGTCCCAGATTGTCCGCCTTGGTCAGGGCATGCAGGCGACTCAGGGAATCCGGAAATCGAAGCAGCCCCACGGTCCCCGCCAGAAAGAAAAACGCACCGGCCAGACAGAACCCCCAGACAAGAATATCTGCCATCATGAATTATCCTCGTGGTTGTGAGACCGGTTATTTCCGCCAGGAACACGCACAAAGGCAACGACCGCAAGGACCGTCAGCAAGGCGAAAACAAGGGCCGTATTGCGCAGGGCTGACGAGTCAAATGCCGCAGCCAAAAGGAGCAGTACGGCCACACCAGTGGTCCCGAAAAGCTGCATGGCTGCAAGCCGGTCTTCATCACCAGGACCCTGAAAAACGCGGATAAGACCAACGAGCATGGTCAAAAGTAGAAAGCAGGCCATGGACAGAAAAAACATGTGCATAAGCACTCCCGGATCGTGTTGGTTGCAACCTACCTGACTGAGGAATGACCCCTGTTTGTTACATCAACAATCCTGTTCTCAGAAGTGGTACCAAAATAAAATATCACGGGAAACCGCAGGATGCAACGCAACCCCTTTGAATCACGTTGGGTACCCTGCAAACGTTGGATTCCCCCCCTTTCGTTGCAGACTCCCTGACGTATGACCCATAACGCCAAAGAGCCCCCACATCGTTTGATGTGGGGGCTCTTTGGTGATTGAAAAAAGAAGTCCTGGCGACGACCTACTTTCCCGCGGTTAGAACCGGAGTATCATCGGCGCTGGAGGGCTTAACTTCCGAGTTCGAGATGGAATCGGGTGTGTCCCCTCCGCCTTGGTCACCAG